>JANMNC010000203.1:0-2124 GCA_031373695.1 Methylotenera sp.
TTACCGTCCGCGCACAGCTGTGTTAAACAATCTTGAGTTTGATCATGCGGATATCTTTGATGATTTACCAGCGATTGAAAAGCAGTTTCATCATTTAGTACGCACCGTGCCCCAGCAAGGTTTAGTGGTTAGCAACAATCAAGAAAGTTTGCAGCGTGTGTTAGCGAAAGGCTGTTGGAGTACCATTGAAATGTTTAGTAGAGAAACCTTTGGTGACATCAGCGGCTGGCAGACAAAAAACCTAGATGCACAGGGCCGCTTTGATGTTTGTTTTAAAGGTGAGCGGCAAGGTAATTTAAGCTGGGAAATATTGGGCGAACATAACCGCATGAATGCATTGGCTTGCATTGCCGCGGCTCGCCATGTGGGCGTTGCGCCGTGTATTGCTATTGAGGCGTTAAGCGAATTTAAAAACGTTAAACGTCGTATGGAAACGAAAGGCGTGGTGAATAATATCACCGTGTATGATGATTTTGCACACCACCCAACTGCCATTGAAACCACAGTTGCGGGCTTGCGCGCTAAAGTGGGCGATTTTAAACAAACAGGCGCACGCATCATCGCGGTGCTTGAGCCTAGAAGCAACACCATGAAATTGGGTGTGATGAAAGATGCATTACCCGCCAGCTTAAAAGATGCAGATTTAGTATTTTGTTATGGCGCAAATTTGGGTTGGGATGCGGCAGAAGCATTAAAATCGATTGCAAATAAAGCTAAAACGTTTGATGATTTAACCATGTTGGTGCATGCAATTACAAGCGCGGCAAAATCTGGTGACCATATTTTGGTGATGAGTAACGGTGGCTTTGGTGGTGTGCACCAAAAAATTCTTGATGCACTTTAAAACAAAATTAGTAAGATACAATCAAGACATATTAATTAAGTCACCAAGCCTGTTCGATTGATAACCGAGTTGACTGATCGCATTAAAAAGTGGAAAAATAAACTTGAGTGCAGTACTAAAACAAACTGAGTTAGCAGCAAAGGCAGCAGCGAATGCTACTGTAAAAACTGTTGGCTTAATGACAATAGCCATATGGGTTTCAGTTGCTATTCATGCGGCTATTTTAAGCATACATTTTCAGCCAGAACTAAGAAAACTGGCCAATAAATTGCCCACTTTAGATGTTGTGCTAGTGAACGCCAAAACTAAAAATGCGCCCGATAAAGCTGAGTTGCTGGCACAGGCCAATTTAGATCGTGGTGGTAATACGGATGAAAATAGGCAGCTGAAAACTGCGCTGCCAGCACCCACCCACAAAACAACTGAGGTAAAACTGCAGCCAAATGCAGAGGCGCACAGCGCAGCAAAATCGGCAAAGTTGCAAGCAAAAGAGGCGCGTGAACAAAAACGTGTTGATGCGCTAGAAAAGCAAGCGCTAGAGTTGCTTACCCAAATTAACGCAACTAAAAAAGTGGAATCTAACCCAACTCAAGATGCGGCATCGGCCGAACCTGAAAAAGGCGACCAAAAAGCTTTGGTAAAATCACTTAATCGCGCCGATTTAATGGCAGCGGCTTTAGAAATGGATAGGCTGGAAGCACAAATTGCCAAGCAACAAGATGAGTATCAAAAGCGGCCTAAAAGAAGATTTATTGGTGCGCGAACTAAAGAAGCGAGTGATGCGTTGTACTTAGAAGCTTGGCGGCAAAAAGTGGAGCGGGTTGGCAATATGAATTACCCGACAGCGGCTAGAGATCAAAAAATTTACGGACAATTGCGCATGACAGTTTCAATTAAGGCGGATGGCAGCGTTGAAAATATTGAAATTAATAAAAGCTCTGGCTCTAAAGTGTTAGACGAGGCGGCAAAAAGTATTGTTAATTTAGCTGCGCCCTATGCAAAATTTTCTGAAGAAATGAAAAAAAATACCGATATTTTGGGCATTACGCGCACTTGGACATTTACCCAAGAAGATGCATTAGCTACAGAATAATTTAACTAAAAGCAGGCTCACGATTAATGCCTTTTGGCTGAATTACTACAGCAACAAATTTAATTAACTTATGAATAACTATTTCAGTGAATAACCATTTTCAGCATCACGTATTTTTTTGTTTAAACCAACGTCCAGATGGTGAATCTTGCTGCCAAGATAAAGGGGCAGAAGCAGCTTTTGATTA
>JANMNC010000049.1:0-24007 GCA_031373695.1 Methylotenera sp.
GTGTTCACGCGTTTGTGGCATTGGGCCATCAGCAGCTGAACAGACTAATACAGCACCATCCATTTGAGCAGCGCCTGTAATCATGTTTTTAACATAGTCAGCATGGCCTGGGCAGTCTACGTGGGCGTAGTGACGGTTAGCCGTCTCGTACTCTACGTGGGCTGTGTTAATGGTAATGCCACGTGCTTTTTCTTCTGGTGCCGCGTCAATTTGGTCGTAAGCTTTGGCTTCGCCACCGAATTTCTTAGACAGGATTGTGGTAATCGCTGCGGTTAATGTGGTCTTGCCATGATCAACGTGGCCAATCGTGCCTACGTTGACGTGCGGTTTGGTCCGTTCGAATTTGCCTTTTGCCATTTTAGTTTTCCTTACTTAAAATTTTATCAACTTAATCAATATTATATAAAAAGTTTTATTTAACTTAATAAAACTCTAACTAGACATGCTTTTTTTAACTTATCAACTTAATGGTGCCCATGGCGGGAATCGGACCCGCGACCTCTCCCTTACCAAGGGAGTGCTCTACCACTGAGCCACATGGGCTCTTAATTTTTCAACTTCACCATCAGCGTTTTGGAGCGGGCGACGAGGCTCGAACTCGCGACATTCAGTTTGGAAAACTGAAGCTCTACCAACTGAGCTACACCCGCTTAAGTTTTTTACTTTATCGCCTGCATGCAATGCTGTTTAAATTATTGGTGGAGGGGGAAGGATTCGAACCTTCGTACTCAGAGAGAACGGATTTACAGTCCGTCGCCTTTAACCACTCGGCCACCCCTCCTAACCGAACCCGCGATTATGCTTATTTTTTGACATGCTGTCAAACAAATTAAACATAAAAACACACAATTATTTAAAAGTAGATTTAAAAATTATGTGTTAATTTTGAGGTTTATTAGAACGTATAAACTGAAAGAAAATTTGGTGCCGAATGTCGGAATCGAACTGACGACCTTCGCATTACAAGTGCGCTGCTCTACCAACTGAGCTAATTCGGCATTTTCTTGAAGGCGTGACTATATCACTTTTTATAAATCTGGGAATAGCCCTTTTAATAAAAATACTGTGTTTTTTGTTAAATAATGTCGATTATTTAACAATTGTTAAAGTTGGCTTCTTTTTAGCCGTTGTTTTTGAGGCTTTTGTTTGTGCTAACGCCTCAATATCCATTTTATCGCCATCATTGCTTTCAATAGCTGATTCTTGGCTAAGCTCAAAAAACATGCCCTGCCCATTTTCACGCGCAAAAATACCTTTAACGGCACTCATAGGCACATATAAATTTTGAGAGGCGCCACCAAAGCGTGCCGAGAATACGATTGCTTCGTTATCAATATGCAAATCTTTGGTGGCTGAGTGATTCAAGTTCAACACTATTTCGCCTTCTTTAACATAAGCCATAGGAACGCGTGTTTGCTTATTAACAGCCACAAGCAAATGTGGTGTTAAGTTGTTATCTAGGCACCACTCGTGAATGGCACGCGTTAAATAGGGTTTAGTAGAAATCAATTCACTCATGCTAGCGAATTATTTTCTCATCGCTTTTTCTGAAGGCGTCATCGCATCTGCATATAACGGTCTTGAGAACAAACGCTCTGCATATTTAAGCAATGGTGCGGCTTGGTTTGGCAAATCAATGCCGTAATGACCCAAGCGCCATAGCAATGGCGTCACAGCAACATCTAACATTGAGTAGTCATCACCCAGCAGATAGTTTTGTTTGCTAAAAATAGGCACAATTTGCGTTAAATTATCGCGTATTGTTTTACGGGCTTTATCGGCAACTTCTTCGTTATCAGATTCAACATTCTTAATGTGATCAAACAAATCTTTTTCGAAATTATATAAAAATAATCTTGCACGAGCACGCATTACTGGATCTGCAGGCATTAGCTGCGGGTGCGGAAAACGCTCATCGATGTATTCGTTAATAATGTTGGCTTCTGACAATACCAAATCACGCTCTACCAATACTGGCACTGCGTTGTAAGGGTTTAGTACCGCCAAGTCTTCTGGCTTGTTGGCTAAGTCCACGTCAATCACTTCAAAATCCATGCCTTTTTCAAACAGCACAATACGGCAACGATGGCTGAATGGATCAACCGTACCTGAGTATAATTTCATCATAATTTTATCTTCCTTAAATTAGAAATGCGTTTTAATTAGTATAAATATTTCTATTTAATGGCTTATTACTTACTTTCAAAATCTTTAGTTAAATTTTTACTTAATATCTTTCCAGTATTCGTTTTTAAGTTTTTTAGCTAACACCAACAACACACCTAAAAACAATAACACCCACCAACCCATTTGCTGGCGGCTTTGCTTAGCCGGCTCTGCCATATAAGCCATAAAGTTAGTCAAATCACCCACAAAAGCATTGTACTCAGCAGGGCTGAGCTTGCCTGGCTTAATCAGCTCAAGCTTGTGCGTTTCATGATTCATTATCTGCTCACCTTGCAACTCGTACAACACATGTGGCATAGCTACTTTATCGTAGACGGTGTTATTCCATCCTGTTGGCGTTGCACTATCACGGTAAAATCCACGCATGTAGGCGTAAACCCAATCAGCGCCTCGCGCACGCACTTCAACCGACAAATCGGGCGGTGCTACGCCAAACCATTTTTTAGCTTCTATAGGGTTCATCGCAACTTGCATGGTGTCGCCAACTTTGCCGCCAGATAACAACAGATTATCTTTGATTTGCTTTTCTGTTAGACCAATATCGACCAAACGGTTGTAACGCATGTATTTTGCGCTATGGCAATTAAGGCAATAATTCACAAAGTTTTTTGCGCCACGCTGTAACGATTCTTTGTCACTAGCATCGATAGGTGCCGTAACAGTAATCGCAGATGTATTAGCCAATGCAACCAGAGGCAACGCTATTAGTATTAATAGTATTTTTTTCATATTAGTACGTTACCCTTTCTGGCACAGGTTTGGTTTTATCTTTTGCGGTGTACCAAGGCATTAAAATAAAAAACAAGAAATATATTGCAGTGAATATGCGTGCCACTACAGTGGCGCGATCTGCGCCGCCAAGCCAGCTACCAAACTGACCCCATATATTTGATGGCACTGTACCCAAATAACCTAGCACTACAAAACTAACTACAAATGCAGCTAGCCATTTTTTATATAAATTACCACGGTATCGAATCGACTTCACCGATCCTTTATCTAACCAAGGCAATAAAGCAAATATCATCACCGACAAACCCATTGCTGCCACGCCAGGAAATTGCGAATTCATGATTGGCGGAACCGCTCTAAGTATCGAGTAGTAAGGCGTAAAATACCAAACGGGCGCAATATGTTCTGGCGTTTTAAGCGGGTCTGCTGGAATAAAATTGTTAGCCTCTAAAAAGTAGCCGCCCATCTCTGGCGCAAAGAATAAGATACTGGCAAACACAATTAAAAACACCACCAAGCCTACTAAATCTTTAACGGTGTAGTAAGGGTGAAACGGAATACCGTCTAGTGGAATACCTGTTTTTTTATCTTTTTTAGCTTTAATTTCTACACCATCTGGGTTATTAGAACCCACTTCATGCAACGCTATTAAATGCACCATTACTAAACCCGCTAGCACTAATGGCAAAGCAATAACATGAAAAGCAAAGAAGCGATTTAAAGTTGCATCTGATACCAAATAATCGCCACGCAACCATTCAGACAAATCTGGCCCGATAAATGGAATGGTGCTGAACAAGTTAACAATAACCTGCGCGCCCCAATAAGACATTTGACCCCAAGGCAATAGGTAACCAAAAAACGCTTCGCCCATTAGCACCAAGAAAATGCCTACTCCAAACAACCAAATTAACTCACGCGGATTACGATACGAACCATAAATAACACCGCGGAACATATGTAGATAAATAACCACAAAAAACATTGAAGCGCCTGTAGAGTGCATATAGCGGATAACATGGCCGCCAAACACATCACGCATAATGTATTCAACTGAGGCAAACGCCTCTGCCGCACTTGGCTTATAGTGCATAGTTAAAAAGATGCCCGTTAATATTTGCATCACCAAAATAACGAGTGACAATGCGCCGAAAAAGTACCAAAAATTGAAATTTTTAGGTGCGTAGTATTCGGTTAAGTGATTTTTAATATTACTAGTAAGCGGAAAACGCTTATCTATCCAACCGACTAAACCTATCGTTGCTTGAGCTGGCTTTTCGGCCACAGGAGTATTTTTCATATTAAGCCTCCGCCTTTGCATCGACGCCAATCAAAATAGTTGAATCTGATAAATATTGATGCGGCGGCACTACCAAGTTTATAGGTGCTGGGGAGCCTTTAAATACCCGGCCCGCAAGATCAAACTTAGAACCATGACACGGGCAGAAAAAACCACCAGTCCAGTTTTCACCCATATCACCACCAGCTTGTATTTTCTCTGTTGGCGAGCAACCCAAGTGCGTACAAATACCTACCACTACTGCCATATTTGGCTTGATAGCACGGTTTGAATTTTTGCAATAAATCGGCTGTTGCGATTCAACATCACAATTGGGGTCTGATAACTCATCGTTAAGTTTAGCTAAGTTGGCGGTCATTTCATCAGTGCGATTAATAATCCACACGGGTTGACCACGCCATTCAGCAGTAATCATGCTGCCAGGTGCAATTTTACTGATATCCACTTCTACTGGCGCGCCCGCGGCTTTTGCACGCTCACTTGGCAACATGCTACCCACAAAAGGAATCGCTACTGCGGCAGCACCCAAAGCGCCTACGCCTGCAGTTGCTGCTATTAAAAAGTTGCGTTTTTCTTGATTGATTTTTGATGGTTTTGCAAATGATAAGGCATCGTTTTTGTCGATACCATTTTTGTCAATTTGATTGTCTGACATTTATTTCCTTTAACTTGCCCTTTTGAGGCAACATCGTTTAATAATTGTGACTAAGTGTTAATGCTGTTTTAAAGAAGCAATACAAAGCGTTTTAAGCCAAACTCATCACTAAAAGCTAAGCTTATCAAAGCGCAAGATTATACAATTTTTTGCAAAAAAAACCTAATTTAATTTGATAAGTAGTTGAAATAAAACAATTAAACCTAAATTAAACAGGATTATCACAATCGATAAATTGGTGCTCAATACCGAATTGTTGCGCCAATTGTTCACCTAATGCTTGTATACCGTAACGTTCTGTTGCGTGATGCCCTGCTGCTATATAAGACACACCAGTCTCACGCGCCACATGCACTGTCTGTTCAGAAATTTCGCCACTAATAAAAACATCCGCATTGGCAGCCACTGCTTGTTCAATATAGCCTTGGGCAGCACCTGTACACAGGGCAATTTTCTGAATCGGTTTTTGTAAATCGCCAATTACTTGTGGTGTGCGTTTAAGTTTTGCTTGTATTAACTCAACAATGCTTTCGAGTGTTTGTGGCTGAGTTAATTCAGCCAAAGCCAACATATTTTTATCGCCCGCCCATGCGCTCACATTTAAGCCTAACTGTTTGGCCAGCATGACATTATTGCCGAGTACTGGGTGTGCATCTAATGGCAAATGATAGGCAAATAAATTGATGTTATGTTGCAACAAAAATTGTATTCTGCGCTTTTTAATGCCTGTAATTGGCAAAGTCTCGCCACGCCAAAAATAACCATGGTGCACTAAAATGGCATCTGCATTGGCTTTTTGCGCAGCGTCTAGCAAATCGTAACTGGCAGTAACACCCGTTACAATTTTATAAATGTTTGGCTTGCCCTCTATTTGCAGGCCGTTAGGACAATAATCACTAAACTTTTCAGGCTGCAGTAGCTCATTTAAATAATTGTTTAAGTCGTTTAATTTCATGCGTTTTCACCTATACTTATATGCAATACATTTTAACAGTTAATAAAACATGCAAAGAATTTGGCTTACATTTGCGCAATCAGTCACGGCCTGCTTAGGCTTATTGTTTGTACTGCGTTTATTTTATCCGCATCTACTACAAACTAACCAAGAACCTATCATCATTAAGCAAGTACAGCCAAGCTTAACTACCAGCAATACTAGCCATAAAGCCAGTTATAGCGATGCTGCTAAAAAAGCTATGCCAGCAGTTGTGAATATTTTTACCTCTAGCCAAAAGCTTGCTACTAACCCTCATCAACAATTTAAAGATGACCCTTTATTTAAACACTTTTTTGGTGACCAGTTAGATGACGAAGAAGAGCAGCCAGAAAATAGCCTAGGCAGCGGTGTAATAGTAAGTGAACAAGGTTTAATTTTAACTAATGACCACGTAGTAGCCAGTGCAGATGAGATTGAAATCTTACTTGCAGATGGCAGAAAATTGCCTGCTAAAGTGGTGGGTACAGATCCAGAAACTGATTTAGCTGTTATTAAAGTTGATGCTGAAAATCTACCATCAATTACTTTCGCAACTTCTGAAAAGCTAAATGTGGGCGATGTGGTTTTAGCTATTGGTAACCCATTTGGTGTTGGGCAAACGGTTACACAAGGCATTGTTAGCGCGCTGGGGCGTAACCATTTGGGCATTAACACTTTCGAAAACTTTATTCAAACTGATGCATCAATTAACCCTGGCAACTCAGGCGGTGCACTCATTGACACCGAAGGTAACTTAGTTGGTATTAATAGCGCCATTTACTCTAAAAGCGGCGGCAGCATGGGCATTGGCTTTGCCATACCAGCAAGCCTAGCTAAACAAGTTATGGAGCAAATTGCAGTTAATGGCAGCGTTACACGTGGCTGGATAGGCATTGAAGCACAGGATATTACGCCCGAACTGGCTGAATCTTTTAAATTACAAAAAGCTCAAGGCTCACTAATTGCAGGTGTTTTACGTGACAGCCCCGCTGATGTGGCAGGCATAAAATCGGGTGATGTTTTATTGGCAATTAATGGCAAAGAAGTGATTGATAGCAGCACTATGCTTAATTTAATTGCAGTGTTAAAACCCAACGAAAAAGCCGTGTTAAAAATTGCCCGAAATGAAAAAGAGTTGAAAATAAATGTATTGATTGGCAAGCGGCCTAAACAACTAACCGCTAAAAGATAGCGCATTAAAACTACAATCAAGCTAGGCTTTTATGGTGTTTTGTTTGGGCTTTGTATATTGCGCCACTAAAATACCAAGCTCGTATAGCAACCACAACGGCACAGCCAACATAAATTGCGAAATGATATCAGGCGGCGTAAAAATAGCACCCAATACAAAAGCCCCCACAATCACATAACTGCGTGCTTCTTTTAGTTGCGCAATACTCACCCAGCCAAAGCGCGCAACTAATACCACGGCAATGGGCACCTCAAAAGCCAGCCCAAATGCCATAAACAGCGTCATTACAAAATCAAGATACTCGCTTATATCAGTCATTACCGCTACACCCACTGGCGCACTACTTACAACAAAACCAAATACAGTAGGAAAAACTGCGAAATAGGCAAACGCCATACCAATCAAAAATAGCAAACTGCTAGCAACAATCACAGGTACCATCAGTTTTTTTTCATGTGCGTATAAGCCTGGCGCAACAAAGGCCCAAATATGGTACAAAGTATGTGGCAGCGAAATAACAAATGCTGCCATCATTGCCACTTTCATCGGCACAAAAAAAGGGGTGGTTACGGCTGTCGCAATCATTTGGCCGCCTTCTGGCAACTTTGCCAGCATTGGTGCGGCTAGCAGCGCATAAATTTTATTGGCAAACGGAAATAACCCAATAAACACCAACACAAAACCCAATACTATTTTAAGCAAGCGATTACGCAGCTCAATTAAGTGCGAAATAAATGATTCAGTAGGTGTCACTTAAGTTGCTACCTTTTTAGAGCTTGCCAACTTTTTGGGTGCAGTTATCTTTTTGGGTGCAGTTACCTGTTGTGGCGTGGCTACTTTTTTTATAGCGGGTTCTTTTTCTGCAATGGATTGTTTTGGTGGTGTTTTGACGCGTCTTTTTACTTTCGGCAGCTCGCTCTTTGTTTCAACAGGGCTAGTAGGCTTATTAATACTGGCTTTCAGGGCAGCGGATTCGTGCTCGACAGATTGTTTGATTTCTTGCTGTAATTTTTGCAGCTCTTCAAAACGTACCTCACGGTTTACTTCTTCTTTTACTTGTGCCACATAGCGCTGCATGCGGCCAGTAAACGCACCCACAGTACGTGCCACTTTAGGCAGCTTTTCTGGGCCAATCACCAGCAAAGCCACCACGGCAATCACTAGCAGTTCTGAGAAAGAAACATCAAACACGTTTTACAGATTTACTTTAAGCTTTGTCTTTGGTTTTACTGGTTATTTCGCCTTCAATGGTGGTGCCTACATTGTCTGCAGCATCAGAAACCTTTTCATCATTCATGGCTTTTTTAAACTCTTTTACGGCGCCACCTACATCACTACCCATATTACGCAGTTTTTTAGTGCCAAATATTAGCACTACAATTAACAGAACAATCAACCAATGCCATAAACTAAATGAACCCATCATAATCTCCTATTTAATCTTTAAACTTGTATTTTTTGCTTAAACTTTAAGGCTTGGGCTTTTATTTAAAGCCTCACCAAACACATGCAGATGAATATGAAAAACCTCTTGCCCACCTTCGCGGCCAGTATTAATCAAAGTTTTGAAGCCTATTAAACCTTGTTGTACCGCTAACTTTGGCGCTAACAGTAAGGCCTTTCCAAGTAATGCTTGATGGGTTTCGTTACAATCTTTCAAAGTTTCAATATGCAACTTTGGCACAATCAAAAAATGCACTTTTGCCATCGGTTTAATGTCATGAAACGCAATAAAATCTGCATCCTCATAGATTTTTTTAGCTGGAATTACCCCAGCAATAATCTTGCAAAAGATGCAATCGGCACTCACTTAAACCGACTTACTATCTGGCCTAGAGGCTTTTTCAGCTATGCCAGATAAACCTTCACGTCGCGCCAACTCATCCAACACGTCTTGCGGCTTTAAGCCTGCTTGTGCCAACATAATAAGCGTGTGAAACCACAAATCTGCAGTTTCATAGATGATCTCTTGTTTATCGCCACCCTTTGCAGCAATTACAGTTTCTGTGGCCTCTTCACCTATTTTTTTAAGTATAGAGTCCATGCCTTTTGCATACAGCTTCGCCACATAAGACGAAGCAGGGTCTGCCGATTTACGCTGCTCTAGTAGCTCACTTAATCGATTTAGCACGTCACTCAAAATAGTTACTCATGTTTATAAATCTCAGCAGGGTCTTTAATAACGGCTTGATCGACCACCCAGTTACCCTGTTCTAATTTTTTAAAAAAACAATTATGACGCCCTGTGTGGCAAGCAATACCGCCTATTTGCTCTACGCTTAATAAAATCACATCTTCGTCACAATCTAATCTAATTTCGTGCACCCGTTGACTGTGGCCAGATTCCTCACCTTTGCGCCATAACTTGTTGCGTGAGCGCGACCAATAAACGGCAAGTTTAGTGGCATCAGTTAACTGTAGCGCCTCTTGGTTCATCCACGCAAACATGAGCACTTTACCCGTGCCATGCTCTTGCGCAATTACAGGCACCAGCCCGTTAGCGTCCCAATTAACTTCATCTAGCCAACTCACAGCCTAACCTCAATATTATGTTTGTGCATATACTCTTTAGCTTGATGAACAGTATATTCGCCGTAGTGAAAAATACTCGCTGCTAGCACAGCATCGGCACCGCCCAGCGTTACACCATCCACCAAATGCTGCAAATTACCCACACCACCAGAGGCAATTAGCGGCACCTCAACTGCATCAGAAATCGCACGATTTAATGGGTTATTAAAACCAATTTTAGTACCATCGCGATCCATACTGGTCACTAGCAACTCACCCGCGCCAAGGCTAACCATGTATTGCGCCCATTTAACTGCATCTAAGCCTGTAGCCTTGCGGCCACCGTGGGTAAACACTTCCCACTCGAATGCTTGATTGTCTACCTTTTTAGCATCAATTGCAACCACAATGCATTGCGAGCAAAAGCGGGCCGCCGCATCGCGCACCATATTAGGGTTAAGCACTGCGGTAGTGTTAATGCTGACTTTATCAGCGCCCGCATTCAATAAACGGCGCACATCTTCAACCTCGCGCACGCCACCGCCCACTGTAAGCGGAATAAAAACTTGGCTGGCAACCTGCTCAATGATATTTAAGATGAGTCCGCGATTATCAGAGCTAGCGGTTATATCTAGAAAAGTAAGTTCATCAGCACCTTGGTCATCGTAACGCTTGGCAATTTCGACTGGGTCGCCTGCATCACGCAACTCAAGAAAATTAACACCTTTTACAACGCGCCCATTAGTGACATCGAGACAGGGGATTATTCTTTTGGCCAAACCCATTAAGTCAAGTCCATTAAATACTTAATTCATCTGCAAGTTGTTGTGCGGCAGCAAAGTTTAATGTGCCTTCGTATATGGCACGGCCTGTAATGGTGCCAATAATGCCTTCTTTAGCCACCGCACAAAGCTTACGCACATCATCTAAGTTGGTAACGCCACCAGATGCAATAACTGGAATAGTTAGCGCCTGTGCCAGCGCCACTGTAGCCTCTATGTTCACGCCTGTTAGCATGCCATCGCGGCCAATATCGGTATATACAATAGCGTTCACGCCATAATCTTCAAATTTTTTGGCCAAGTCAATTACATCGTGTCCAGTCAGTTTAGACCAGCCATCAATAGCAACTTTGCCATCTTTAGCATCTAAACCAACCATAATTTGGCCTGGGAAAGCATAGCAGGCCTCATGCAGAAACCCAGGAGTTTTAACAGCGGCCGTGCCAATAATCACATAGCTTATACCGTCATCTAAATAGCGTTCAATCGTTTCTAAATCACGAATGCCGCCACCAAGCTGAATTGGAATATCACCACCCACTGCAGACACGATTGATTTAATGGCACCTTCATTAACAGGTTTGCCTGCAAATGCACCATTTAAATCCACTAAGTGTAAACGTTTGCCGCCTTGATCAACCCAATGCCGCGCCATAGCGCCTGGGTCTTCAGAAAATACGGTGGATTCTTCCATAAGGCCCTGCTTTAAACGTACGCAGTGGCCATCTTTGAGATCAATTGCAGGAATAATTAGCATGATTTTTATTACTTAAAGTTAAACAAAAATATTAAATTTAAAGTTTCTAGTTTTCCAAGCCTTAACGAGTTAAGACTTCCAATATACTTAACCTCGCGTGTTAAGGCTTCCAATATACCTAGCCCTACATGTTAAGGCTTCCAATATACAAAGTTACGCAATAATTGTAAGCCAGCTTGCGCACTTTTTTCAACATGAAATTGGGTAGCAAAAATGTTATCTTTAGCAACAACGCTACAAAAGCGCTGTGGATACTCGGTTTCACCTGCAACAAGCGCTTTATCTAAAGGCTGGGCATAATAGCTGTGTACATGATAAAAGCGTGTTGCATCTGCAATATCGGCCCACAGAGCATGTTTTTTTGTTTGATAAACCTGATTCCAGCCCATGTGTGGCACTTTAAGCTTTTCGCCGTTTAACACTTGGCTAGCTGCAAACCGCCTCACCTCGCCTTTCAACAAACCCAAACCAAGCGTATCGCCTTCTTCGCTATGATTAAATAGCAATTGCATACCAATACAAATTCCTAGAAAAGGCTTATTGCTTGCAGCATCAATAATTGCGTCTCGCAACTGCCTCGCGTCAAGCTCATGCATACAATCTGGCATGGCGCCTTGGCCTGGAAAAACTACGCGCTCAGCTGCATGAATAACAGCAGCATCGCTGGTAACCACAACTGACTTGCCAATTGCAACATGCTCAACAGCTTTGAACACTGAGCGTAAATTGCCCATACCGTAATCAACAACTGCTATATCTATTTTTTGCATAAATATTTACCGCTACAATAAGTCAGAATTTATAAACTGCCTTTTGTAGATGGCATCATGCCCGCCATACGCGCGTCCATTGTAACGGCCATGCGCAATGCGCGCCCAAACGCTTTAAATATAGTCTCGGCTTGGTGGTGCGAATTATGACCTTTTAAATTATCAATATGCAGTGTGACATTGGCATGATTAACAAAGCCTTGAAAAAATTCGTGTACTAAATCTACATCAAATTCACCAATCGCAGCACGGGTAAACTCACAATTAAATTCTAAGCCAGGACGGCCTGACAAATCTAGCACCACACGGCTAAGCGCTTCATCTAAAGGCACATAAGCGTAACCATAGCGATTAATGCCTTTTTTGTCGCCCATAGCTTTGCTAAATGCTTGGCCCAAGGTAATGCCAATATCTTCTACCGTGTGATGCGCATCAATATGCAAATCACCTTTAGCTTGTACATTAATGTCAAAAAGTCCATGACGGGCAATTTGATCTAGCATGTGGTCTAAAAAGCCTAACCCAGTATTAAATTGAGATACGCCTGTTCCATCGATATTAATTTCAACCGAAATTTGGGTTTCTAAGGTGTTACGTACAACGTCAGCTTTGCGCATTAAAAATAATCTTTAACAGTTTTACAATCAATTAGCCGTATTTTAACTCAAACCAAGCTGGACGCGCAAAATCGTCACAAAAAAGGTTTTATTAAAATGTTAGCCACGAAAAGTTAGGTTCAAAGTAAAAAAGCCGACCAAGTGGTCGGCTTTTTTATAATTAAATAACTATTTAATTACTTAGCTTCTTCAACTACTGGTGCAGCTTCGGCTGGCATTTCTGCAGCTGGTGCTGCTTCTACTGGAGCCATTTCCTCAACCACTGGTGCTGCTTCAGCAGGCATTTCTGCAGCTGGGGCAACTTCTTCAACTACTGCACCTTCTACTGGCATTTCTTCAGCTGGTTTGTTGCCAGTTAAAAGATATAAGCCAAGCAAAACAGCGCCTGCAATTAATGCCCATGGTAAATATTTGCTCATGCCACCAGCACTAGCGTTACTACCGCGCGCTAAAGCAGTGATTTCTGCCGCTGAAGCTGCTGGATCTGCCGCGCCGTAAATTGCTGCGCCTGCCACTACGATATCAGCACCTGCATCAACTACTTGACGCACTGTTGCAGCTTTAACACCGCCAGCAACAGAAACTTTAGCGCCTGTATTTAAACCAGTAACCATCGCTAAATCGTTAAATGGTGTTTGGCCAGCAGCTTGTTGATCTAAACCTGTATGCACACCAATAATGTGAGCACCTAATTTAGCCACTTCTAATGTACGTGCTTTTTTGTCAGCAACGTTGATTAAATCTACTTGTGCCATTTTGCCGTATTTATTAGCAACATCAATTACGCCTTTGATTGTACCGATATCTGCAGTACCTAATACTGTACAAATATCTGCACCAGCTTTGTAGAAAGGCTCAGCTTCGTAGAAACCAGCATCCATGGTTTTTAAATCAACTAAGATTTTATTATTTGGAAATTTAGCACGTAATGTTTTTAATAATTCAATACCATTGTGCTTAATGCATGGTGTACCGATTTCTAAAATATCTACGTGTGGTGCTACTTTAGTTGCTAATGCAACTGTTGCGTCAAAATCTAGTGAATCTAATGCCATCTGGGTTTGTGCCATGGTGATGCTTCCTCCGAACTAATTGTATATTTGATTAAAAATTTAATATTTTGTAGTAATTATTTTTAGCTTAAAATTAATTAAATTTTACAAAATATTGTTTGCACAATTGTACATTTCAGCATAATAACCGCAATTTGACATTTATTTCAATATTTTGACAGCATTTGCCAGCAAAACCTGCGCTTTATTCACATAACAGCCATTTATGCTAGCTTATGTCGATTAATACTGGATTATCTCAATTGCACAATGCTCGGTTTTACAACGCACTGTTCAATATATTAGCTAAGCTTTGAATCAAGGCCGCAGATTGCGCTTCTGTACCAATAGTAATGCGTAAATATGGGGCAACCCGTTCAGGCTTTTTAAAATGTCGCACAATAATATTATCTTGCCGCAGCTTATCTGCAAGCACAGCTCCATCATGTGTTTTGTGTATGGCAAAAATGAAATTAGCACCAGACGGCAACACGTCAAAACCTAAACCCTGCAACGCTTTAATCAAGGCTTCACGCGTGGCTATTACTTTAGCGGTTGTTTCATTAAAGTAAGCAATATCTTTAAACGCTGCAATTGCACCTGCCTCAGCAAAGCGGTCGATTGGATATGAGTTAAAACTATCTTTCACTCTGGTTAACGCTTCTATTAACTCAGCATTACCCAGCGCATAACCAACCCGCAAGCCTGCTAATGAGCGCGCTTTTGATAAAGTATGTGTAACCAGTAAATTAGGATACTGATTGATAAATTTAACCGCTGATTGTGTACCAAAATCTACGTAAGCTTCATCTATTACCACAACCGACTCCGTATTAAATTTTAGTAGCCGTTCAATCTGGTCAAGCGCCAAAGGTATACCTGTAGGCGCATTGGGATTAGGAAAAATAATGCCACCATTAGCTTGCATATAATCTTGAACATTAATTTCAAATGCTTTATTTAGTGCAATAGTTTGATGGTTAATGCCATACAAAGCACAGTACACGGGGTAAAAACTGTAACTAATATCTGGGAACAGCAATGGCTTATCATGCTTTAGCAAAGCTTGAAAAACATGTGCCAGCACCTCGTCAGAACCATTGCCAACAAAAACTTGGCTGGGTTTTATATCAAAGCCTTGCAAACTAAAGTTTTCAGCAATTGCCAACTTAAGCTTATCTGAGTTCGGATCTGGGTAAAGCCTAAGTGTATCTGCAGCTTCTAACTTAAGCGCCTCAATTACTTTTGGGCTTGGGCCATAGGGGTTTTCATTGGTATTGAGTTTAATTAAATCAGCTATTTTTGGCTGTTCGCCTGGCACATAAGGGGTTAGCTTATGTACAACATCGCTCCAAAACTTACTCATAACGAAAGCACGCCCATTTATTTCAACCGAAACTCTGCGCTTTTAGCATGCGCTTGCAAACCCTCACCATGTGCGAGTGTAGATGCGATTTTGCCTAGCTTTTGCGCACCATCAGCAGATACCATAATTAAACTAGAGCGTTTTTGAAAATCATATACGCCCAGCGGGCTTGAGAATCTCGCTGTGCGTGAGGTTGGTAACACGTGGTTTGGCCCTGCGCAATAATCACCAAGTGCCTCACAGGTATCGCGACCCATAAAAATAGCGCCCGCATGTTTTATTTTTTTTGACATTTCGAGCGGATTTTCAACTGAAAGCTCTAAGTGTTCTGGCGCAATATAATTGCTAATTTCAATGGCCTCGTCTAAATTTTTAACTAAAATTAGTGCACCACGGTCACTAATTGAGGTGTTAATAATATCTTTACGCGGCATGGTTTCAACCAGTTTTAGCATGCTTGCAGCAACCGCATCTAAAAAGCCTGCATCTGGTGAAAGTAAAATCGCTTGTGCCAGTTCATCATGTTCGGCTTGGCTAAACAGATCCATTGCAATCCAATCAGGATTAGTTTTGCCGTCACAAATCACCAAAATCTCTGATGGCCCTGCCACCATATCGATGCCCACCACACCAAATACTCGGCGCTTGGCAGCAGCTACATAAGCATTGCCTGGCCCCGTAATTTTATCTACTTGCGGGATTGTTTGCGTGCCATACGCTAACGCACCAACCGCTTGTGCACCACCGATACAAAATACGCGATCAACACCCGATATAGCCGCTGCAGCCAATACCAATTGGTTTCTTTCACCGTTCGGCGTTGGCACAACCATAATTAGCTCACCTACACCCGCCACTTTTGCGGGGATAGCGTTCATTAAAACGCTAGAGGGGTACGCCGCTTTACCGCCTGGCACATAAAGGCCAACTCTATCTAAAGCGGTGACTTGCTGGCCAAGCAGCGTGCCGTCGGCCTCGGTGTAATGCCAAGATTGCATCACTTGCTTTTCGTGATAAGTACGCACTCTTTCTGACGCTGCCTCAAGAGCCGCTCTGCTATTGGCTTGCAGACCATCTAAAGCGGCTCGCAGTTCTTTATGGCTTACTTCAAGCTCAGCAATACTACTGGCATTGGTTTTATCAAATCGATTGGTATATTCCAACACAGCAGTATCGCCACGTGTTTTCACATCTTTAAGAATGCTGGCAACTACCACGTCAACGCTATCGTCTTGCGCAGTTTCAAACGCTAAAAGCGCTTTTAAATCGGCATCAAATGATTGGTCTTGGGTAGATAAACGTCTAATTTTCATTACTAAATCTTTAATTAATTTTTGCCAATGGCGTTGAGGCTGTTTATTTTGGCTACAGCCCTATGTCGTTTGACTTTTGGAAACTGCATTACTAAAAGCATCTAAAATAGGTTGTAATTTTGCTCGATTTAATTTTAATGAAGCTTGGTTTACTACCAAACGAGAGCTAATCTCGCCTACCTCTTCTACTGCTTTGAGGTTATTTGCACGTAAAGTTCCACCTGTACTCACCAAATCTACAATTACATCGGCCAAACCTACCAGCGGCCCAAGCTCCATACTGCCGTAAAGCTTAATAAGGTCAACATGCATGCCTTTAGCGGCAAAGTGTTCGCGCGCAGTTTTAACATATTTAGTCACTACTTTTAAACGCGCACCTTGACGAATACTGGCTTCGTAATCAAAGCCTTCACGCACCGCCACCATCATTTTACATTTGGCTATTTGCAAATCTAATGGCTGATACAAACCTTCACCACCGTGTTCATCTAGCACATCTTTGCCTGCAATACCTAAATCAGCAGCACCATATTGCACATAGGTTGGCACATCTGTCGCACGCACAATTATTAAGCGCACATCATCGCGATTAGTGGGCAGTATTAATTTACGAGAAGATTCAGGATCTTCTAACGCACGAATACCTGCTGCAGCCAATAACGGTGTAGTTTCCTCAAATATTCTGCCTTTACTTAACGCGATGGTAATCATAATAATGTCTAGTTTGCACGGCGCACTTTTGCGCCTAATTTCGTTAACTTCTCTTCCAAGTATTCATAACCGCGGTCTAGGTGATAAATACGTTCAATAACTGTTTCTCCACGCGCTACTAGGCCAGCCAAAACAAGGCTTGCAGAGGCACGCAAATCAGTGGCCATCACAATCGCGCCATCTAAGTACTCCACACCTTTAACCAGAGCCGTGTTGCCGTCAATACTAATATCGGCACCAAGCCTTTGCATTTCTTGCACATGCATAAAGCGGTTTTCAAAAATAGTTTCCGTCACTTTAGCAACGCCTGTAGCGACCGTATTAAGCGCCATAAATTGGGCTTGCATATCGGTAGGAAAAGCTGGGTGCGGGGCGGTGCGAATATTCACAGCTTTTAATTTACCATCACTTTTTACCGTAATACTAGTCGCATCGCTCGTGACGGTTGCACCTGCATCGCGCAACTTTTCAATTACAGCATCTAACAAATCTGCACGTGCGTTTAGCAATTTCACTTCACCACCGGTCATAGCAGCAGCCACCATATAAGTACCTGCTTCTATACGGTCACAAACAATATTGTGGTTTGCACCATGCAATTTTTCTACACCAACAATAGTAATAACATCAGTGCCAGCACCCGTTATAATTGCGCCCATTTTAATCAAGCATTCAGCCAAATCAACCACTTCTGGTTCTTTTGCTGCATTTTCTAGCACTGTAGTACCTTGTGCCAGCGCTGCTGCCATCATTAAATTTTCGGTACCAGTCACTGTCACCATATCCATGTAATAACGGGCACCTTGTAATCGCCGATTGGGCAGATGCAAAGTACTGGCTTGAATATAACCATGTGTAATATGTATTGCTGCACCCATGGCTTGCAAGCCTTTAATGTGCAAATCTACCGGGCGCGAGCCAATAGCACAACCGCCTGGCAATGATACGCGGGCAGTACCAAAACGTGCCAATAGCGGCCCTAATACCAAAATTGAGGCGCGCATGGTTTTCACCATTTCGTAAGTTGCTTCAAACGACTGTACATCGCTGGCATCCAAACTCACTTTGTCAGCATCGCGGGTAATTTTCACACCCATGATGCCTAACAATTTAATCGTGGTATCAATATCTTTTAAAGCGGCAATACTGCTTAAATTAAGCGGTGTTTCTGCTAGCAGACTTGCACACAAAATCGGCAAGGCCGCATTTTTTGCACCTGAAACCGTAATTTCACCATTTAGCTTAAAGCCACCCTCAATAATAAGCTTATCCAACTAAGCCGCCTCTGCCAATAAGGCTTGTAACTCACCACTTTCGTACATGGCACGCATAATGTCTGAGCCACCCAAAAACTCACCATTCACATATAACTGCGGAATAGTTGGCCAATTAGCATACTGCTTAATGCCTTCGCGAATCGCCTGATCTTGCAGTACGTCAACTGCCGTGTACTTTGTATTACAGGCATCTAAAATTTGTGTAGCCATGTTAGAGAATCCACACTGTGGAAATTTTGGGCTACCTTTCATGTATAACACCACTTTATTGCTGGTAACTGTCTCTTTAATTTGTGCTTGTGCGTCCATTTTTACTCCTAAATCCATTTAAATTTTGTATTTAAATTCGTATTTATATAATTGATTGAATAATACTATTTAATGATTAATTGCATTCCATTTTTCTGGGGTGTAGGTTTTCATTCCCAATGCATGTATCTCTGCACGCATACGGTCACCTAGAGCGGCATAAACCAATTGATGCTGTTGCACCATATTTTTACCAGCAAAAGCTGGGCTAACAATAACCGCTTCAAAATGCGTGCCATCGTCACCACGCACCTCAATAAAATCGCAGCTTAGGTGCTGCGTTATATAACTTTCCAACTGTTTAGCGCTTAACAATCAACAACCCCAATCCAACACTGTCGTTCTGACAAAAGTCAGAATCTAATTGCTTACTAGATTACGGCTCAAGCCCGCAAAGACAGATTTAATAAAATTTTAACCACGTAATTTATAACCCGATTTTAACATTTTTAAAGCAAGCCATGCTAACCCTAATAAAAAGGCAGTGACTACCACCAAACTAAACCATGGCGAAACATCACTTTGACCAAAAAATCCATAGCGAAAGCCATCAATCATGTAAAAAAATGGGTTAAGTTTTGACACAATTTGCCAAAATGGCGGTAAGGAATGAATTGAATAAAATACACCTGACAAAAAGGTTAGCGGCATAATCACAAAGCTTTGAAACGCAGCCATTTGATCAAACTTATCTGACCAAATGCCTGCAATAATGCCAAAAGTGCCTAGCAAGGCGCTACCTAGTAGTGCAAAAGTTATTATCCAAACTGGGTGAATAATCGCTAAATCTACAAACCAAATGGCTACTAAATAAATACTTAAACCCACTAACAGCCCGCGAATAATGGCAGCAGCTAAAAATGCAATAAAAAACTGTAAATAGGTTAGTGGTGTTAGCAATACAAATACGATGCTACCCATAATTTTAGATTGCACTAAACTTGATGAGCTATTAGCAAACGCGTTTTGTAGCAAAGACATCATAATTAAGCCTGGTATTAAAAAAGCTTTATATGGCACACCTTCATACACTTGTACGTGGTTTTCAAGCACATGTGAAAAAATTAACAAATACAGCAGAGAAGTTAATACAGGCGAGGCGACCGTCTGAAATGCAACGCGCCAAAAGCGAAACAACTCTTTTTTAAACAGCGTGTAAGTACCGCGCCATTGCTGCGGAATAGCGTCATTAATAATATTCATGCTCCACCTACTAATGACATAAATACGTCTTCTAAGTCTGCTTCAATTAATTGCATTTCTTGTACGGTGATATTGGCTTTACGCAACTCACTTAGCGCAAATTCTATTTGATTCAAATCGCTCAGTGCTAATGTAAATATGCCGTTTTCACCACTTTTAAGCATGGGCAATAATGTAGTTGGCAGCGACGCTTGGCCAAGTTGCAGGCGTAAATTTTTACCTGGCAATTTACTCAGCAAATTAGCCGTTGTGTCTAGCGCCACAATTTTACCTTGTTTCATCATTGCCACACGCTCGCACAAGGTCTCTGCTTCTTCTAAGTAATGTGTTGTTAAAATAATGGTGTGCCCATCATAATTTAACTTTTTAATAAAAGCCCACAGCATTTGCCGCAGCTCAACATCAACGCCTGCGGTAGGCTCATCTAAGACAATCACAGGCGGTTTGTGCACCAAGGCTTGCGCAATAAGTGCGCGGCGCTTCATGCCGCCCGACAGTTTGCGCATATTAGTATGCGCTTTGTCGGTTAGACCTAAGCTTTCAATTATTTCATCTACCCACACATCATTTTCGCGGCCACGGCCAAAATAACCAGCCTGAAATCGCAACATTTCACGTACATTAAAAAACGGGTCAAATACTAACTCTTGCGGCACCACGCCCAAGCTCAAGCGCGCAGCTTGATAATCATTAATGACATCATGACCCATAATAGAAATTTTGCCGTGCGTTGGTTTAAGCAAACCAGCCAAAATATTAATAAGGGTTGATTTTCCTGCGCCATTTGGCCCAAGTAAGCCAAAAAACTCACCTTGATTAATAGTCAAGTCAATGCCGTTAAGTGCTTGTAAGCCCCCAAAGTTTTTATGTATTTGCTCTATTTTAATGGCTGGTATTGTCAATATTGACTCTTATCAGTTATATGCCTACAGTTAAAAACGAAACCCCACTGATTAGATGGGGTTTAATTGGTCAAATCAAAAGGGTGTTTATCTAAAGCCTACTTATTCAAAACCGCTAAAGCATTTAATTACGCTATTTATATTAAGTCTTCAACACCATACAATTGCACCAAGCTGGTTAAATTAGCTGGCAAGTTCACAACTTTTAGCGTTTGATTTTCTTTTATAGCACGTCGTTTCCACTCTAAAATTAAACTTACTGCAGTGGTGTCGATATCAGCAACATCTTCAAAATCAATCACCGTACCTACATCGCCAGCAGCTATTGGCAGCGCTTCGCTTGCAGTTAAAATTGATTTTGCGGTACTAATTACCACATCACCGCTTAGCTTCCAGTGATTGTCGATGCGCGTTATTTGTGTCATTTGCTCATTCTAAAATTGGTTAGCTAGCTTTAGATTTTGCGGCTGCATTTTTATCAGCCAATTTTTTTATCAAGCTATCAAGGCCATTTTGGCGAATTTCTTGCGTAAATTGACCGCGATAATTAGTTACCAAACTCACGCCTTCAATCACAATATCATATACTTTCCATGCGTCAGCTTGCTTCTCAAGCGAATAATCTACGGCTATCGGCTGGCCACCTGCTTGTAAAATAGCAGTTTTTACCGACACGTTGCTAGCACCATCTGCCATACGCAGTGGCTTATATTCAATCGTTTGATTTTTGTATTTTGAAAGCGCCGTTGCGTATGTGCGCAACAATAAAGTTTTAAATTCTGCTTGAAAAGCAGATTTTTGATCTGGCGTTGCTCTGGTCCAGTTTTTACCAAGTACTAAGCGCGATACGCGATCAAAATTAAAGTTTGGCAGAATTTTTTCTTCAGCCAATGCGAATAGTTTTTCTTGGTTACCCGCCTGAATATCTTTATCATTTTTAACAACAGACAGCACATCTTCTGCCGTACGTTTTACTAGCTCATCTGGCTGTTCAATTGCAAAAATAGTACTCGCAAAACACAGCATACTTAATGCAATTATTAGCTTTTTAATCATGTTTGAATCCTTTTTTTAAACTTTTATTTATCTGCAATATCACTTTAAAAGTTTTTATTATTGAGTTTATTATGGTGCTTCTGGTTGCGTAGCAGCATCAAGTGGGTTTGCACCTAACGCATCATCTTCTAATTTGGTTGATGCAGCTGCATTAGAGTTTGGCGCAGATGTAGTTTCGGCAGGCGCTTCAGATGCTTTGTTATACAAAAATTGACTAATCATTTTTTCTAACACAACCGCATCTTGGGTTTGCGTTATTTTATCACCGTTTGCCAGGTTAACTTCGTCACCGCCTGCTTCTAGACCAATATACTGCTCACCCAGCAAGCCTGCTGTATAAATATTAGCAAAGGTGTCTTTAGGAAAATTATAGCGCTTATCCACATTAATGCTGACTACTGCTTCAAAAGTGATGCCATCAAACTTAATATCGCCCACGCGCCCCACCACCACGCCCGCACTTTTAACGGGTGCACGTGGCTTTAAGCCGCCAATATTTTCAAAATTAGCGGTGACCGTGTAGGTTTCACCTATGCTGCTGGTAGTTAAGTTGCCTACTTTCATAGCAAGCCCTAGCAAAGCGGCCACGCCTAACGCTACAAAAATACCCACCCATAAATCTATCGTTGTTCTTTCCATTGCTTACTCCTGCATACCTATACGCTAATCATTAATGAGGTTAACACAAAATCTAATATCAACACGGTAAGTGATGAAGTGACAACTGTCCTAGTTGTTGCGCGACTTACGCCCTCGGCAGTTGGTGGCGCATCGTAACCTTCAAAAAGTGCAATCATGGTACATGCCACACCAAACACTACGCTTTTAATAAGGCCATTTAGTATATCAAAACGCCAGTCAACGCTGGCTTGCATTTGCGACCAAAACGCGCCAGCATCTACGCCAATTAATGGCACCGCTACTAAATAGCCGCCTAATATTCCCACCATTGAAAATAGCGTGGCTAAAATTGGCATGGCAATTACACCAGCCCAAAAACGTGGTGCAATTACGCGCGAAATCGGGCTAACTGCCATCATTTCCATGGCAGATAATTGCTCTGTCGCTTTCATTAAGCCGATTTCGGCAGTGATGGCTGTGCCAGCACGGCCAGCAAATAATAATGCTGTAATTACAGGACCAAGCTCGCGCAACAAAGCGAGCGCCACTAACACCCCAATGGCCTCAGATGAGCCATAAGTTTGCAAGGTATGATACCCCTGCAAGGCTAGCACCATACCCACAAAAAAAGCTGACACTAAAATAATAATCAGTGACAAAACACCCGTAAAGTAAACTTCACGGATTGTGAGGTGAAAGCGCCTAAAGCTTTCGCCAGATGAAACTAAAATTAGCCCAAACAAGCGAACACCCGCGCCTAGGCGCCAAATACGATCTGTAAAACGGTGACCAATATTACGTAAAACCCGAATCAAATTTAGCAATAAATTAGAGCGTATCATTGAATATCAATCCTGTTCAAACGCTAATAATTCAGTTTTATAATCGTTGGCTGCGTAATGGAACGGCACTGGGCCATCTTTATCACCGTGTACAAACTGATGCACAAATGGCAAGCTAGATTTGCGTAAATCTTCGGGCGTACCTTCAGCCGCTACAACGCCATTTGCCACAAAATAAACATAATCTGCAAATGAAAACACTTCTTTTACATCGTGCGAAACAATAATTGATGTAGCGCCAAGTGCATCATTTAAGGTGCGGATTAAATCTAATATTACTCCCATGGAAATTGGATCTAAGCCTGCAAATGGCTCATCGTACATTATAATATCTGGATCTAACGCAACAGCTCTTGCTAAAGCCACCCGCCGCGCCATGCCGCCAGAAAGCTCGGTTGGCATCAATTTATGCGCACCACGTAAGCCTACTGCGTTTAACTTCATTAACACCAAATCGTGAATCATACTCGCTGGTAAATCAGTGAGTTCGCGCATAGGAAAAGCCACATTATCAAACACAGATAAATCTGTGAACAATGCGCCGTGTTGAAACAACATGCCCATTTTGCGACGTAATTGATAGATACCATCTCGCGTTTGCTTATGCACCACTTGGCCATCTACTCGTACTTCACCACTGCTGGGCTTTATTTGCCCGCCAATTAAGCGCAGTAACGTGGTTTTGCCGCTGCCGCTGCCACCCATAATGGCAATTACCTTGCCACGTGGAAATACCATGTTGATGCCTTGGTGCAGCATACGGCCTTTGTAGCCAAAAGAAAGGTTGTCTATTTCGACGATATTGGGGGTCATTTGTTTATCATTTTGATTTTGCATTATTTTAAATCAAAACGCGCAACAAGCAATACTTAATAT
>JANMNC010000065.1:0-1965 GCA_031373695.1 Methylotenera sp.
AGGCCAACTAGAAATGGAAGGCGGCTATATTGTTACACAAGCTGGCCGCAAAGGTAACGCCACCGCAACCAGCGTGCCAGGCGTATTTGCAGCGGGCGATGTACAAGATCATATCTATCGCCAAGCGGTAACCAGTGCTGGCACGGGCTGTATGGCTGCGCTAGATGCTGAACGTTACCTTGATGGAAAAATTTAAGTATCATTAAAACATGTGCCAAAAAAAGCGCGGATTAACCGCGCTTTTTAATTACTACATTTTAGCTTAAACTAAGTTTTTTCTGCGACGAGCTAATGCACCAAGGCCTAATGCTGAAGCAAATAATGGTAAGGCTGCAGGCACAGGAACTGCGCTAGGCAAAACAACCTGACCGGCTTTACCGAATATTAAATTATCAATAGCAAAACCTGCAGGTTCTGGGCCAACAAGAAAGAATTGTAAGCCAGCAATTGCTGCTAAGCCATCTGACGTAATTAAACCAAGAAATTCAATTCCTAAACCTTCATTGGAAACTGAACCAATAATGCCACCTTGACGATCAAACGCGCGAATTGCTGTGCCACCAATAGCATCAAAAAAGCCGCCATCTAAGCCAACGCCTGCCAAGTCAATATCAAACAAAATAGAGATTGCACCATTAAATAATGGACTACCAGATAAAACTGGTGAAGTTGGATTAGCGCCATCACCAGTTATAAAAGTACTAGGTGAGTCGGCGTCCAAGGCAAGTGGCCCTGTAGGCAAACCAATTACGCAGCCACTAACTGCAGCGCCAGCTGGACAGTCAGCCGCATTACCAGCTGCTTGACCTACGAATCTACCACCAAATGTAACTGTCGGTGATGCGGCACCACCGCCGTAAACTGCAGGCGTGTATACTGGATTATTTGTACCCTCTGCAAATTCAGAAAAAGTGATTTTGCCCGCTTGTGGTGTGAATGCATCTGCATTGATACATATAACCTCTGCTTGCGCAGATGAAGCTAACAACACACCTGCCACCAGTAATGAGTTAAAAACTGATTTTAGTAAACACTTATTTGACATTATATTCCCCTTAAAAAAAATTAAAATTAAATTCCCTAAAAACTATACAAGTATATAAGTTTCAATTTACTCTTTAATTTTGAAATTTAGAATAGCCCGTTCGGGCTATTCATCAACAAGTGCAATTGTTCACATGTGACGGTAATAAAGATATTTTATTTAATTAACCTCACAAAAAAAAACTATGATGATATAAAATAAAACTTAAATCTTTTGCTTTACGTGGCAAGGTTTGGCGCAAAAATTTATATGGATAATTTAAAAATAATTAATACAATTTCACCTGTCAATTCGACAAAAGTCGGCCTCTTGTGAGTTTCCAAAATGCCGCTAGATTCCAGCCTTCGTTGGAATTACGATGTTGCAAGTGTTTAGTATTAAATGATAGCTAGACTTATTATGGCACATGCAAAACAACCACCCAAAAACAAAGCTGTGCTTAATACGATACCTATTTCAAAAGCCCAAGCTAACGCATTAAAAAACGCCAAAGAGCTAGCTTTAAACTTAGCTAAAAAACAACTGCAAGAACAACTATTAGCAGAAACACAAGAAGCGAATAACGATGCCAGCTTATTTAAAGCAGAAATAAAGAACGCCCGCCCACTTAATATAGACGTACCCTTCACCGAGAAAACCTACCCAAAACCCATCGCTAAACAGTTTATACGCGACGAAAAACAAGCACTTAGGGATTCGTTAAGCGATGATTACTACCCTGCCCACGAATTAGAAAGCGGCGAAGAACTGCTTTACCTGCGTACAGGCCAATCACCCAGCATTTTAAGCAAATTACGCCGCGGCTTTTGGGTGGTGCAAGCGCAAATCGACTTACATGGGCTAATTAGCGATGAAGCGCGAGAATATGTGGCTGAATTTTTAAGCAGCTGCAAAAAGAAAAATATTCGCTGTGTGCGCAT
>JANMNC010000088.1:0-9273 GCA_031373695.1 Methylotenera sp.
AAATATAAACCTAGTTATTTAGTGTGTTACGACATTTCTGAATATGCACTTTATCAACTGGAACAAGAGTTATTGTTGCATAACAGCAATATGTTAATTAAATTAGTATTTGTGACTGGTGATGTTAAAAACGAGTCGCGAGTAAAGCAGTTAGTATCTAAGTATAAGCCTACTTTGGTTTTTCATGCCGCAGCATATAAGCATGTGCCTTTGATGGAAACACATAATGTAGCTGAGGCGCTAGCCAATAATGTTTTAGGCACTTATGTTTTCGCAAATGCTTGCAGTCAGGCTGGTGTTGAGAGGTTTGTTTTAATCTCTACAGATAAAGCGGTTAATCCAACTAATGTTATGGGAGCCAGTAAACGTCTAGCTGAGATGGTTTGCCAAAGTTTAGAAACGGGTACAAAATCAAAAACACATTTTGTGATTGTGCGTTTTGGTAACGTGCTAGGCAGTAGTGGCAGCGTAATACCTAAATTTCGTGAGCAAATAGCTAAGGGCGGCCCTGTTACTGTTACGCACCCAGAAATCACCCGTTTTTTTATGTCGATACCAGAAGCTGCGCAGTTGGTTATGCAAGCTGGATCAATGGGGCAGGGCGGTGAGATTTTTGTGCTAGACATGGGTGAGCCTGTAAAAATTGCAGAATTAGCCAAGGATATGATTCGCTTATCTGGGTTTCAACATGATGAAATTCAAATTAACTACACGGGTTTAAGGCCAGGCGAAAAGTTGTATGAGGAGCTATTGGCAGACGATGAGCTTACTCAGCCTACGCCACACCCCAAATTACGCATAGCCATTGCAAGAAAAGCCGATGCGATTTGGGTTAAAAAGCTATTAAAGTGGATAGACTCTTGTCAGCTTGAAGATGAGGCCGCTATAAAAAAACAATTGGCAGTTTGGGTTGAAGAGTACGTGGAAAGTACTTATTTGCCTCCAGTATCCAATGTAACTGCATTATCAAATACAATACATTAAGCGATTAAATTTACACAAATATGCATAAAATTACTAAAGCGGTTTTTCCTGTTGCTGGCTTGGGAACAAGGTTTTTACCAGCTACTAAAGCCAGCCCTAAAGAAATGCTACCTATTGTTGATAAGCCATTAATACAGTATGCGGCTGAAGAGGCAATAGCGGCGGGTGCTACAGAGCTTATATTTGTTACAGGGCGCAATAAGCGCTCAATTGAAGACCATTTTGACAACGCCAGTGAGTTAGAAGCATCACTTGAGGCAAGTGGCAAAAAAGATATGTTAGAGCTGCTAAAAGGCATTTTGCCATCGCATGTGTCTTGCATTTTTATACGTCAACCAAGAGCGCTTGGATTAGGCCATGCAGTTTTGTGTGCAAAGCCAGTGGTGGGCAATTTACCCTTTTCAGTGATATTGGCAGATGACTTAATTGATGCTAATCCACCAGCAATGCAACAAATGGCAGGCATATTTGCCAGCAAGCAGTGTTCGATTTTGGGCGTAGAGGATGTGTTGCTATCTGAAACTGCTAGTTATGGCATCGTAGATGCCTTTGAGATAGAAAATAATTTACTGCAACTTAAAAGTATTATCGAAAAACCAAAGCCAGCAGATGCCCCGTCAACTCTCGCTGTTGTAGGGCGTTACATATTAACGCCTAAGATTTTTGATTGCTTGGAAAAAGTGAAACCTGGCAAAGGCGGCGAAATTCAGTTGACAGATGGTATATCTGATTTAATGCAGCATGAATCTATTTTTGCTTATCGATTTGCAGGAAAGCGCTTTGATTGCGGTAGTAAGCTTGGATTTATGAAGGCAAACGTTGAATATGCGCTTAAGCATGCCGAGATTTCAAAAGATTTCTTAGAATACTTAAATACCATTACTAAATAAGTGACAATTGGTTATGACTGCGTTTAATCCGCACCAGTACATGCAATATGCTGAGCTCATTCACTCAGAGCAAATAGTTAATCAAGCTATTACTACAATGGCAATTGAGATGAATTTGGACTATGTTAATGAGCCACCAATAGTGCTGTGTGTAATGGGTGGTGGGGCTTATTTTACTGGACAATTATTACCAAAACTGCAGTTTTTGTTAGAGTTCGATTATGTTCATGCTACGCGTTACCATGGCACAGAAGGTAAAGTCGTAGAGTGGCTAGTTAGGCCAAAAGCTAATATTAAAGATAGAAATATATTAATATTAGATGATATTTTAGATGAGGGAATAACGCTAAAAGTGATTTACGATGAATGTATACGACTTGGGGCTAAGCAGGTAAGTATTGCGGTGTTGGTAGAAAAAGCGCTTAATAAAAACAAGCCTATTAAAGCCGATTATATTGGCTTAGTTGTGCCTAATAGCTATGTTTTTGGCTGTGGCATGGATATTGATGGTTGGTGGCGCAATCTTCCTGCAATATACGCAATGCCTAATGTCTAATATTTGTTAAAAATTGTTGCTAATAAAAAAGTGGTTAAATATGCTGTACTGTGTCGAACTCACGACATGACTGTCAATGTTTAATCATGTAATTCAAATTGATTGATGATTTAAAACTTATAACATACTGATTTAAAACAATAAAAAAAAATTACAAGGATGGTATTAAAAATGCAACTGTATCCTCATCAAATCGATATGAATCGTGAGAGGAATGCAACAATGGACAGCAAAACTACAAACCAGAATTGGGAACAAGTCTTCAAAGTTATTCAGAAATCATTTTCTGTACAAAAGCACGTTGACTTCTTTAATTGGCTACAAGGCAGTGTGAATGAAGTTTTGCCACACGATATTTTAGTTGCTGCTTGGGGTGATTTCTCAACAGGCGATCTTAATTTCGATGTGTCGTCAAATATTGATGACATTCGCACTCAAAAATTAATTGATGCTCCAGGCGTATTCGCCTACCTTATGTCCAACTTGCACCAACGCTGGTTAGATAATGGTGAAAGATGGTTCCGTATTAACTTCTTTGATGCTGCTGGCATTAATGCACAATCACCGACTCAATTTACTCGTCGATTAGTAGGCATGAATTCACTTTTAGTTTACGGTGTGCGTGACACTCGTGGCAAAAACGATTGCATTTATGTGTTTTTCGATAAAGCTCGCGAGTTTCAAGTGCAGCACTCAGTTTTAGGGCTGTTAATGCCACATGTTGATTCTGCACTGCGCCGCGTAGAGTATATGGAAACCCCAGTTACCGAAGAGGCAATGATTGAGGAGCTTGATTTGGGAGGCCTCAGCGAGCGCGAACATGAAATACTGCATTGGGTAAAATCTGGCAAAACTAATTTTGAAATAGGCATGATATTAACCATAAGCCCTAATACTGTTAAAAATCATCTTAAACGTATTTTTCAAAAATTAGACGTTTCATGCAGAGCTCAAGCCGTAGCAAAATACGCACCACACAAATTAGCTTAACATATGGTAATACGCTCAAAATCTAGGTCTGTGCTGCAGCGCAGACGAAGCTTAATTAATGTATTACAGCCATTGCTTGACGGATTGGCTATTCTTGGCGTGGCATGGTTTTTTATTCAGCTGAATATTGGCTATCTCACGCAAGACTATGTAATTTTTCTACTAGTCTTACTTGGTTTAGTTTCTGTGATGTACGACCGTTTCGCAATATATCGAACCAGTTCCAGCTTCTATAGCAAAGTTTTTAGTTTATTTAATGCTTGGTCAATTAGTTTTTTGGCCTTATTTGTATTGGGGTTTTTAACTAAACAGAGTCATAGCTATTCACGGATATTTATAATTGAACTGTTTGTGATTGGTTTTTTAGTACAGGCAATTATTCATTTTATTGTCAGAACCGTTAATCGTAATTTAAATAAACATTCACAGGCAACTGACAATGTAATCATTGTAGGACAAGGCCAGCTAGCTAATTACTTAGAGCATAAGATTACAGCCAATCCTTGGCTTAACCAGCGCGTCATTGGTAACGTATCAATACAAGAAGGGACGAGGCGCGGCAAAAAACAGCAAAAGTCTGAGCTTAATGATTATCCCACCAGCCGAATTATTCAATTAGGTAAAGTCAGTGAGTTACCCGATTTAATCGATCAGCATAGTATTGATACTGTTTACATAGTTACCCCGCTAGAGTCATCCACAGTATTGGAAGAGCTGTACTTTATATTACTCGATAAACATGTATCTATTCATTGGATTCCTGATATTTTCTCCTTAAGATTAATAAATCATAGTGTGAAAGAGATTGCTGGGATTCCAGTGCTAACGCTCTCAGAAACACCGCTTACTGGAACAAGTCGACTTGCTAAGTCTGTTGAAGACAAAGTGTTGTCTTTCTTAATTTTATTGTTAATAAGCCCGATACTGCTTGTGGTTGCCTTATTCGTTAAACTTGATAGTCCAGGGCCCATATTTTTTAGGCAAAATAGAACTGGCTGGAATGGAAAAACATTCAGCATATGGAAGTTCAGAAGCATGCATACGAATCAACAAGTACAAGATAATGCTGAATTAAAACAGGCCGAAAGGGGTGACCCACGAATTACTAAAATAGGCGCTTTTATTCGTAAAACAAGTATTGATGAATTACCGCAACTTTTTAACGTATTAACTGGTGATATGTCGTTAGTTGGCCCTAGGCCTCATGCTGTGCAGCATGATGAAGTATACTCACAACGCATAAATGATTATTATGCCAGACACAATATCAAGCCTGGCATGACTGGCTTAGCGCAGGTTAGAGGCTACAGAGGCGAGACGAAAGAGATAGATCAAATGACCAAGCGTGTTGAATCAGATATTGAATATATCAATAACTGGTCGATTTGGTTAGATTTATCTATTTTAATTAGAACTACAGCGGTTTTTAATAGTAAAGGCGTATATTAATATTGTAGTAGCCTAATAGGGCTATTGATTAAACATTACAGATGGCTAAAATAGGGTCAAATTTAGGGGTAATTCATAGATATTTTTGTATTAAATGATACATTTAGCAAAAATATGATATAAATTACTTTAATTGCATGCTTTTTATAAATAAAAGGGCGACAAGCCCTTTTATTTATATTATTGTCTCATCAGGAGGAACATATGAAAACAAAACAAAATTTAGTACTTTTATCTGCATTTTTTCTATTTTCAAACTTATCTATCTCTGCGGAATTGCCTGAAGCCTATAAGCTAAACCAAGGTGACATGTTGCAGATTTCAGTTTGGGGCGAAGAAAGCCTTCAAAAAGAAGTGAAAATATTACCAGACGGAAGTATTTCATTTCCATTAGCTGGCCGTGTTGAGGTTGCTAATACTAGTTCTACGGAAGTAGAAAAAAGAATTACAGAAAAACTAAAAACTTATTTACCTGATCCTCAAGTTACTGTTGTTGTGTCAAATATTGAAGGCAATCGTGCCTATATTATAGGTAAAGTTCAAAAACCAGGGCCAATATTACTAACAGGACCTATGACCATTTTGCAAGCATTAAGCCTTGCTGGTGGATTGGATAAATTTGCTGATTTAGATTCAATCAAAATTTTGCGTGGCTTAGGAAAAGCTCAAAAAGTTATTTCTGTAAATTACGATAAGTTAATACAAGGTCAAAGTTTAGAATCAAACATACTGCTTAATACGGGAGACACGATTTTAGTGCCGTAATTTTTTAAATTTCACTCATAAAATCTGGCGGTAGTTTTTTGCATCAAACTTATAAAAAATCCAAATTTAGCATAGCTAAAAATGCAACAGTTGCTTGTGTTGCATTGTTTTCAATTAGCGCCAACGCGCTAATTGTACTACAGCAAGTTTCTGCATCAGCAGGTACAGAATTCGACAATAATCCAACATTAGTTGAAAATAATGCCAAGTCTATATGGCGCTATACTCTAAATCCCAAATATTCAGTTGCAGCTGTTGATGAAAAAAACAGATGGTTTTCTAATTTTGGATTGAATATAGTACGAACTACTAACAAAAATATTACAGATGATAGAGAAGATCCTAATCTTAATTTAGGCTGGGAAAGAGAGCTTGAAAAAGGTAGGCTTAGTGTTGTAAGTTCTTACAACCGCACTAGCTCTCGTTTTAGGGAGTTTAAAAATACAGGTTTTGTTGATAATGATGGTACATCTGTATCTAAGTCATTAGGAGTTAGCTGGAGTACCGCAGTAACAGAGAAATTAGATTACTCTTTAGGCGCAAATTTATCAAAAAACATTAACAGTGGCGGTTCATCACTTGTTAAAAACTCGCTAAGAAAATCTGTTAATACTTCACTTACATATGCTTTAAATGATCGACTAAGTCCATATGTGCAATACAGCTATACTAAGTTTGAACCAAATGGCATCGGTAGCAGCAAGAGCAATTCTCAAAACTATATCGGTGGTATCAGGTACACAATAAGTCCACAATTAAGTACATCTTTAGGTGCAGGCATAAATCACGTGTCCTCATCTGGTAGTGGCAAACTTTTAAATGCAGGGCTAGATTATTCAGGTGAGCGCCAAACCGCTAGCTTATCTGCTGGTAGAAACGTTACACCTAGTGATATTGGGCAGTTTCAAGAAAGTGATAATTTTTCTGCTAGCTATAACTACTTAATAACAGAAAAAAGTAGCGTAGGTCTGAATTTTGATTTTAGTAAAAGTAGAGCTGCAGATAATACATTGGGTGGCAACGGTGGTAGCATCGAAACAACCAGTTCACGTTTAGGCGGTTTCTATGCGCGTGAACTATCGCAAAGCTGGCAGATGAGAGTTTCTCTTGAAGAAAAGCAAAATAAATCAAATAATCAAAAAGCCAATGGAGAAATCATTGGCATCGTCTTTACCTACAATACACCTGAATTTTAAGTTATAAGAAATCTAACATGGCAAATGAATACGAATTAAGTTTAAGTGATTATCTATCTATTTTAAAACGTAGATGGATACAGATGCTGGTTATTTTTATCTTGGTATTGCTTGCAGCAGTAGCTACCGCAATACTGCTACCACCTCTATATCAATCAACAGGTACCATATTAATTGAGTCACAACAGATACCTGATGATTTAGTTAAAGCTACGGTTACTAGTTACGCTGATGAGCGTATTGAAGTGATTAAACAGAGAGTAATGACACGAGATAATCTTTATCGAATCATTCAAAAATATAGCTTGTATCCCAACAAAATAGAATCTGAAACGACATCTACCATTATTGATAAAATGCGAAAAAGCATATCAGTGATTCTGCTAAATGCAGACGTTCAAAATAATAGGGGGGTTAGTGCAACGATTGCCTTTAAAGTGGGTTTTGAATACGAAAGGCCAGAGATTGCGCACAAAGTTGCAAATGAAATAGTGACCTTGTTTTTAGATGAAAATGTGAAAGCCAGGACAGAACGCGCTACTGAAACTACTGAGTTTTTATCTCAGGAAGTTGAGAATCTAAAAAAAGATCTTGAAAACGTAGAGAATAAAGTAGCGACATTTAAAGAACAAAATTCAAATTCATTACCTGAGCATTTAGTAATGCACATGAACATGCTTCAGCGTGCAGAATCCGATATTAAAGAGCTTGATCGAGACTACAAGTCTACTCAAGAAGAATTAAGGTATTTAGACGTCGAGCTGGCATCATCAAAAGCCGGTGTGAAAACTAATTCTGATGGTGAGGTTTCTTCACCAACTTCAGATTTAGAAAAGGCTAAGATCGAATTAGAGCGATCTTTAATACTTTATAAAGAAACACACCCAACAATACGAGCGCTAAAACGTAGGATTGAAACTCTGGAAAAATCTACTGCTGCGCCTTTGTCAGACACAAAACCATTTAAAACTAATTTAGCTTCTGAGCTGGTGGTTGCTAAAGTTCAAGCGCAAATTGAGGCTGCTAAAGTTAGGTTAAGCTCATTAGAACAACAAAAGCGATCATTAGAATCAAAAATTGGCCAACTACAGAATCAAGTTACAAAAAGTCCTCAAATTGAAAGAGGGCTTTTTACTTTAATGCGCGATTATGAAAATGCAAAATCCAAGTACGAAGAAGTTAAATCTAAGCAGATCAACGCTAAGATTGCTGAAAATTTGGAGCAAGAAAATAAAGCAGAGCGCTTTACTATGCTTGAACCTCCGTTTTTTCCTGACAGACCAATTAAGCCTGATCGTAAAAAAATCATCGCTTTAGGAATTTTTGCGGGACTGGCTTTTGCTTTTGCTTTTGTGGCATTGTTAGAAACAATAGATAAAAGGGTTCGTGGTGCAGAGTCATTAACCTCGTTGATTAATATGAGGCCTCTAGTTGTAATACCTTACATTACTACCAAAGCTGAACTTAAACGTAAGAAAAACTTTAAAAAATATTTAGTGATTTCGGTATTCGTATCTATATCGCTAATACTCTTAATTATACATTTTTTAGTTATGCCTCTAGATTTGCTGATGGTTAAACTAATGGCAAGATTCGCTTAGAGAAAAATCATGGAAAAAATTAAAGAAGCACTTGCTAAAGCAAAATTAAAAAGCTCACTATTTAACGTAGACACGACATCTAGTGAAAAACAGATTTTAGCGCCACAAGCTAAATCTACATTTGCTAATACAGAAAACGAATTAGATAAGATTAAATATCTAAACACACCTGTTATTAAACTTGATCAAAGTCATTTAGAAAAACATCGGATTGTTTCACAGAGTAAAAATGATGCTAATAGTTACATCTTTGATTCTTTACGAACTCAAGTTTTGCAAAAAATGGAAGAAAACAATTGGAGAACACTTGCTGTCGTATCTCCAACTCCACAGTCAGGGAAAACGTTAGTTTCTATTAACCTTGCAATAAGTATTGCCCATCAACCACAAAAAACTGCGATTTTGGTCGACTTTGACCTTCGTAGGCCTAAAGTTGCCAGTTATTTAGGTATACATACAGAAAAGTCTATTAACGATTATCTGACTGACAAAGCAGAAATTGGTGAGGTTATGTTTAACCCTGGAATTGAGCGCTTTGTAGTAATGCCTACGATGCGGCCAGTATCTAAATCAGCCGAAATTCTATCATCTAATAAAGTATCTAAATTGATACAAGAACTCAGAGATCGTTACGATTCTAGAATTGTAATATTTGATTCTCCGCCAGTATTGAATTCAGACGATGCTATGGTTCTGTTGCCGCAAGTAGATTGCATACTTTTAGTTATCGCAAATGGCATGTGTACTCAATCAGAAATTGAAGAAACGTTACATCATCTACCTAAAGACAATTTGTTGGGTGTGGTGTTTAATAAAGCTGAAATTGAAGCTAAGGCTTACTA
>JANMNC010000132.1:0-2583 GCA_031373695.1 Methylotenera sp.
ATTAAGCAATTCTGCCGCTGTATCGCGAATTTGTTTAAGCGCTTTTTTCTTGGCTTTTTCCCACTGGCCAGAGCCTAAACGATGCAGTGGTGCACTTTCTGGTGGGCCGCCAGAATAACGTGAGATTAAGAATAATTGCGAAACCGGTACATATAATTTATCGTCGCCAAAATATTCCAGCAGCAAAAACTCGGTTTCGCCTTCGCCAAAATCTAAATTCATTAAACCTTTGTAGCGCCCAACGCCGTGCTGTTCATGCACTACAGGGTCATCAATACGTAGCTCAGATAAATCTTTGAGCATGCCTTCTGTATTGCGCGCTTTTTCTTTCTCGCGTCTGCGCTGTTGGCGCACGGTGCCTGAATACAATTCAGATTCGGTAATAACTGTAGCGTCATCATAGAATCCGTTATGCAAAGGAGAAACACCAAGCATTAGTGGCGCGTCACTGGCTTGAAACTCTGCCCAAGTTTCGCAAGTGGGCATGGCAATGCCATGCTCGGTAAACAATTGCGACATGGTTTCGCGGCGGCCTAGGCTTTCTGCGGTAATTAATATGCGCTTTTTAGTGCCCGCTCCAGCAGCCTCATTAATAAAGGCTTGCAGCTTATGCAAAGGTTGCTCGGCACGGCGTTCAATATCTAGAGCAGGTAGCGCGTTACCGGCTTCATGTGTTAATACCAAGACCGCGTAAGCTTGTGTTTGCGCAAAAAAGTCATCGGTTTTAATTAGCAACACATCTGGTTTTAAAATCGGCCGCTCTGGGTCGTGTGCTAGCAGCCTGTATCTTGAGTTGGCTTCTGTCCAAAACTGTTGTGCCGCTTTATCGCAATTGCCGTGCAGGCAAATAGTGGCGCTTTCTGGCAAATAGTCGAGCAGATTAGAAGTCACATCAAAGAACAGTGGCAAATACCATTCAATGCCACCACTGGCAACGCCTTTGCTCACATTTTTATAAATGGTCGCGCGTTGCGGGTCGCCTTCAAACTGCTCTCTAAAGTTGCTTCTAAAAGTAGCAATGCCTTTATCATCCAGCGGAAATTCACGCGCAGGTAGCAATCTAATTTCTGGCACGGGGTAAAGGCTACGCTGTGTATCAATGTCAAACGTGCGAATGCTTTCAATTTCATCGTCAAACATATCAATACGATACGGAAACACACTGCCCATGGGAAACAAATCAATTAAGCCGCCACGCACACTAAATTCGCCTGGTGAAATCACTTGGCTTACGTGGTGATAGCCTGCTTGCGCGCATTGATGGCGCAACGCTTCAAGGTTAAGTTTTTGGCCTTTTTTGAGCATAAAACTATGCCCTGCCAAATAAACTACCGCAGGCAAGCGAATCAGTGCGGTAGCAATTGGCACAATCACAACATCGCACTGGTTTTGGCTAATTTGATACAGGGTCGCTAAGCGTTCTGAGATTAAATCGGGATGCGGCGAAAATACATCGTAGGGCAGCGTCTCCCAATCTGGCAGCAAGTGCACACTTAGTTCTGGGGCAAAATATGGAACTTCTTCTAACAGCCGCTGAGCTTCAAATGCATTACTGGTAATAATTACCAGTGGTGATTTTTTAGCCTGAGGTGTTGTTTTTAAGCGACATGCAAGTGATGCAAGAGATAAGCTATCTAAGCCATTGGCTAGATACGAAAAACGGCTTTTGTGACCCTGCGTAGGTGGTGTTAACTGCATAAATGAGTTTGAAATGACTTGGTTTGAAGTTGAATTTTACCTATTATAACTGTAACAAGCGTAGGGTATTTAAGGCTATTTCAATTACAACAAAAATAATAATCTGGGGGAACTTATATCAATGAACGATAAGCAATTAGTCGCAATTCATGCGGCCAAATATGTGCAAGACGGCATGCTGGTAGGCTTAGGTACAGGCTCAACCGCTAACTATTTTATTGAGGAGCTTGCACGTAGACAACGTGAAGAAAATCTTAAAGTTACTACAATTGCCAGCTCAATAGTAAGCATGATAAAAGCGCAAATGTTAAGCCTAAATGTGATTGCATTAAGCCAAGTAGCAGAGATTGATTGCTACGTAGATGGTGCCGATGAAATTACGCCTGAACTATCATTATTAAAGGGTCGTGGCTACGATTTAGTGCTTGAAAAATTGTTAGCAAAAGCAGCAAAACAGTTTTTAGTAGTGGCAGATAAATCTAAATTAGTAAACCGTATTGGGACTAATTTCGCCATACCAATTGAAGTAATGCCAATGGCTTGGAAAGCGGCTAAACACAGCTTAGAAAAAGCGGGTGGCGTAGGTGATTTGCGCCAAAATGTGGCTAAAGATGGCTTAAGCGTTAGCTCACACGGCAGCTTGGTATTAGATATGGTTTTCGATCAATCTATTAGTGAAGAAGCCTTAAATCACTTAATTAACAACACGCCTGGCGTGGTAGAGCATGGCATTTTTCGTGCGCTAAGCACCGCAGTATTTATTGCTGGTGATGGCCACATAACAGAAAAATGGAAATAGTGTTTGCAGCTGTTTAGCCAAAATAAATTGCCATGGTTTAGGCATATTGTTAGCATTTTGCTGTTAGCTATTTTGCCAATTATTGT
>JANMNC010000140.1:0-4729 GCA_031373695.1 Methylotenera sp.
ACGCGTGATGAGCTTAAATTGTCATTTTTGAAATTAGCGATTCACAGCGCGCTAACTAGCGTCATTTTTTTGAGCAGCGCTACGGCGCAATCAGAAACAAACAAGATTGATTTACCAGCTGTAGACGTTACTGCACCTCGCGCAAGTGATACGCAACCAGTTAAAGGTTATAACGCTAAAAAAAGCTCATCTTCTACTAGAACAGATACAGAGCTACGCGATACGCCACAATCTATTACTGTTATTCCACAAGATTTAATTAAAGACCAGTCTATTCAAAGCATTAGTCAAGCTATTCAATATGTACCAGGTGTGCAAGCAGCCCAAGGTGAAGGTAACCGCGATGCGTTAATTTTTCGTGGAAATATCACAACTGGTGATTTATTTGTAGATGGCTTACGTGATGACGTGCAAACTTACCGCGATTTATACAACACAGACCGTATTGAAGTATTAAAAGGCCCAAATGGCATGGCATTTGGCCGTGGTGGCGCAGGTGGTGCAATTAACCGTGTAAGCAAACAAGCTGGCTGGGATCCAGTGGCAGAATTTATGGCTAGCTATGGTGCATATGACTATAAGCGTGTTTCTGGCGATTACGGACAAGCATTGAATGATGAAATTGCTTTTCGTATTAATGGTGTGTATGAAGATTCAGGCTCATATCGTGACGGCGTAGATTTAGAGCGTTTCGGCGTTACTCCTACGGTTACGATTCGCCCAGATAACCAAACAAAAATTGTGCTGAGTGCAGAATACTTTAAAGACAAACGTATTGCAGACCGCGGAATCCCACCTGTTGTAAATTCAACAGCACCTACCAATTTAAATAGGCGCCCTGTAGATATTGGCGACCATTCTGCTTTTTATGGTAGCGCCGCTTTAAGCCCTACAGAAACTGAAACTGTCGCATTTAATGCTATTTTTGAACACGCATTTGATAATGGTGTTGGTATTAAAAATAGCACACGCTATGCAAATTACAATAAATTCTACCAAAACGTTTATGCCGCTGGTGCAGTGCAAGCCAATGGCGACTTAGCACTTGAAGCGTATGTAGATTTTACCGAACGCGAAAATATCATTAACCAAACTGACATTACTTACACGGCAAAATGGGGCAGCGTAGAACATAAATTGTTAGCTGGCTTGGAGCTTGCCACACAAGATACCGACAACTCACGCTTGGCTGGTTTTTTTAACAACGCTACCACTGGCTTAACCATCAATACTAACAATACTACAGGTATTGGTAATACGCCTGTAGTATTTAGAGCAAACCTAGCAAACGGCACGAATGCTTTCCGAGACAACCAATCGACCGTCAATGTGGTTGGTTTTTACGCGCAAGATCAAATTAAATTAAATGATCACTGGCAGGCAGTTTTAGGTTTACGTCATGATCGTTTTATGACGGATTTTGATGGTGTCAGAAGGCTAGGTGTTGGCACCACAATATCTGAAAGCTTTAATATTACCGATACATTTTTATCACCTCGCGCGGGTTTGATTTTTAAACCAGTAGAAGCTGTTTCATTTTATGGCAACTACAGCGTTTCATATGTGCCACGTGCAGGTGATCAGTTAACCTCGTTAACCCTTGTAAACCAGTCATTTACCCCAGAAAAATTCGTTAACTATGAAGTGGGAGCAAAGTGGGATGTCAATGCAAACTTAGCATTTACTGCCGCGGTGTATAAACTAGAGCGCGAGAATGTGCAAATTACCGACCCAAATAACCCTACTCAACAAATTTTAGTAGATGGCCAAGAAACTAAAGGCATAGAGTTAGCGATTAACGGCAATGTAACCGACAACTGGAGTATCTTTGGTGGTATTGCACTGCAAGATGGTGAAATTACCAAACAGCAAGGCACAGGCACAGGCGCAATATTAAAAGGTGCTGAGCTAGGCCAAACGCCAGACCGTACATTATCACTTTGGAACAAGTACGAAATTAATGATATGTGGGCGGTCGCTCTTGGTATTGTAAGCACATCTGACCGTTACGCACTTTCGCCAACAGCAACAGCAAGTACATTGCTACCAGGTTATACCCGTTACGATGCAGCGATTTACGGCAAATTCAGCGAGAAGTTAAGCTTACAAGTTAACTTAGAAAACTTAACCAATAAAGAATATGCGCTTTATGCACATAACAACAATAACATCACACCTGGCTCACCAATTACTGGCCGTGCAACTTTAATCTACAATTTCTAATTAGAAATTTGCGCTACCTAAGCCCATGCCATTGCGTGGGCTTTTTTTATTTATAAACGGCAATAAAGTGAGTGCCTTTGCTAAAATACGCGCTATGAAAAATTTTACCGATACGCTTCACCACTTTTTATTCGACAATACTGCCATACGCGGTAATTTGGTGCACTTAAATAATACCTACACGCAGGTGTTGCAACACCAAACGCTGCCCACTGTTTTAAAACATGCATTGGGTGAATTAATGGCAGCAAGCGCATTGCTATCTGCCAAGCTAAAAATGGACGGTGTGATGGTATTACAGCTGCAAAGCAAAGGTGCACTTAAATTATTAGTGGTGGAATGTAGCTCTGATTTAAATATACGCGCTACCGCAAAGTGGGATGAAACGCGCATGGATGAAATCAATGCTAGCTCGTTTTTTCAATTAGTTAAAAACGGGCAATTTATTATTACGCTAGATCCAAAAGAGGGCGAAGCGTATCAAGGCATTGTGCCGATTGAGGGCGAAACGATTGCAGAAATGCTACAAAACTATATGTTGCGTAGCCAGCAAATTGACACTGCACTGTGGCTACATTGTGATGAAACTAGCGCGTGTGGCATGCTGCTGCAAAAACTGCCCAATTTTGGTGGAAATGTGGGCGGCACAGCCTCAACAGCTTTAGACCAAGATACCGATGCGTGGAATCGAATGAATCATTTAGCCAACACCGTTACCAATGACGAACTACAAAATCTACCTGCCGAGACACTATTAACGCGCCTTTTTGTAGAAGAAAACGTACGCTTATTTGAACCAAAAGCCACCCAATTTTATTGCAGTTGCAATCAAAGCAGCGTAGCGAGTATGTTGCGTATGTTGGGTGAGGATGAACTAAACAGTATATTGGCAGAATTTGGCAAAATTGAAGTGAACTGCGATTTTTGCAATAAACACTATTTATTTGATGCCGTGGACACCGCACAGATATTGGCTACTGAAGCAGCGATTAGCATCAGCAGCGCTAAACACTAAGCATAGCCAGACTAGATTACCTGCAGGCAAAAGGTAAATATTTGCTTTCAATGTCGGTTTTATTGTCGCCCAACACTGTCATTTTATCTGGCGCCTTGGCATTGCCACACACCCACGCTATTGGCACAGCTTGCGATTCTTCAATGACTGCTGGGCGAATAGACAGCATTTTGCCTTGCAGCTTAGCGTTGGCTTTATTGCCAAAAGTCATGTGAATTACGCCTTCTTTTACTTCTAGTACGCTAATAAAATTACTGACCACTTTATCGGGTGTTGGCAACCCCGCTTCGGCGTTATCTGCTGGCAAGGTTTTAAGTGCTTTCCACTGGGCGGCAATCGGTTCTTTTGCAGCGTCAGATAGCGGAATCGCAGCAAGCACTTGCTCTTTTATAATGCGTCCCAAGCTAGATGGAATCGCAATCATCGCCAATATGGCAATAATCGCTACTACCACCATCATTTCTACTGCTGAAAAGCCTGCTTGTAATTTTTTAAACATGGTTAACTCCTAACTCTTGCTTAATAATGGGCGTTTTTAAGCCAACTATGCACACTGCCGTTTGCGCTCAAATAAACAAATAGCAGTAGCTGCCGCTGCATTTAAAGATTCTACTGCTAACACATGGCTTTGACTCATGGGTATGCTGATACTTTTAGTGCAGCTTGCAATGGTTTTTTCGCGCAAACCTGCGCCTTCATTACCCATTACAAACGCACTCGCTTGGCTAAAATTTTGGCTATAAAGTGGCTCGCCTGTCATGGTTGTGGCGTAACTGCACCCATTAAAATTTTGCAACTCAGCAACCAAATCTGCATGCTCTATTATGGGCAACACAAATTGCGCGCCCTGCCCGCCACGCAAAGCTTTAGGCGACCAAGCATCTGTGCAGCCTTTGCTTAAATATACCGCCTCAACCCCAGCTGCTGCTGCTGTGCGCAGCATGCTGCCCAAATTACCAGGGTCTTGAATATCTTCTAACATCAAAACAAATTGTGGTGCATCTGGCAAATCTATCACTGGTGTTTTCACCACCGCTAAAATGCCCGTGCTGCTGGCTACTGGCGTTAACTCGGCAAACATCAAAGTTGGAAACATAATAGTATTCACATGTTCTAGCTGCTGCATTAGGTTGCTGGCCTCTAGCGTGCTTTTACCTTCTGGAATAATGATTAAATCAGGCTCGCCAAAAGTTTGTAAATACGCTTCTATTAAATGCACGCCATCAAGCAGCGTTTTGCCTTCAGCTTTTCTTTCGCGCGAGTTATCGGCAAGCTTTTTTTGATACTTAAAAATAGGGTTATCGCGTGATGTAATGTGTTTAAAGCTCATGATGTCTGTGTGAAATTTTAATAATTTACAAAAGTTAATCCCATTTTAACCCAAAGCAACTTGTTCATTTTGTTTATTGAGCGTAAATTATTCTGGGTAATTTTCATTTAAAACAAATAAAACAGGGAGCAACATTATGTCTTTAACAAAACGTTCGGTAG
>JANMNC010000098.1:0-2618 GCA_031373695.1 Methylotenera sp.
ACCTGCCGTGACATGTTCAATAATGGCTTGTTGCTCACCGCGAAATGTTGAATAACCAAATACTTGGTGCAGGCGTTGCTGGGCGAGGGATGCTGTCATAAAACTATTAAAAAAACCTTACTTAACGAATCTTATCTGTAAATTCAAATTAAAATACTGATCACAATCTTGTTCATAAATGAAGCCAAAACCATGCCTTGAAGTGCTGGCAGTATCGAGTTTTGTATTGTTAAGTAAATAATCTTCAAAATCATTACGGTTATAAATATGATAAGCAAGAATCTCCCCATCATCTTTAACAACCAAATATCCACCTGTTGCTTCTAGCTCACCAGTCCATAGTTTTGAAGGCATCATACCTAATGCAATATCGGTTAATAGCCGCTTAACTTTGTATGAATAAAATGGATGATGTTCTGATACATCAAAATTCATTGGATTTTTCTCAGAAGCATCAGCAACCAAATCGGTAAGTTTAGTGTTTGTTGTAGAATAAAATGAGTAGACTATTTCCGCCATAATTTGTGGTAGCGCACTATCAATCAACGTTAAGTTATTTGAGAAAATTGACTTTTCAGTTTTAACAAAAGTTAACTTCCTATCTAAACTTGAGATTTTAGCTAACCTATCTTTAATTTTTGAACCAGTATCAATCTGGTTGATTTCATCAATTAAAGGTGCTGGCAACTTTTCACCTACAATTCTATAAATAAAATTGGTAGTCTTCCCCGCGTTTAACAATGTTGATGCGTTACCAAGTTGAGATTTAATACTAAAACCAAGTTCAGGCGAAGTGCCTGTTGTTGCATCATGCAAAACAATACGTATGTCACTTTTTACACGTGAGTTTGCCTTTAGTGCCTTGCAATTAAATGTAGAGATAAATTTCTCTATCTCGGGTATTTCAAAAGTAGCACTAGATGATTTTATGATTGTTAAAAGATATTGAGCTTGCAGCTGAAAGTCTGAGATCAAAATTTTAAACTCTTGACCCACACCATTGATAATGACTATATTTTGATCAACTGTGTATTCATAAGTCCCTGCTGACTCTTCTCTCAACACCTTAATTATAGGCATTACCGCATTTTTTAACTTATTTAAATTACCGTCACCACGGTAAAGTTGTTTGTCTGAAATAACTTTTAGTAATGCGTAAACCTCACTCCATTCACCCTTATTGCCTGCAAGCATCATTACTCCAATATTTTTTTTATAATTTCTTTGGCTGTAGCCTTAATAGCTGGCACCGCGACTGAATTACCAAACTGCTTATATGCAGACGCATCTGCCACTGGGATAATAAATGTATCAGGGTAGCCCTGTAATCTAGCCCACTCCCTGGGCGTCATTTTGCGAATCCCTTGGCGATTAATTTCACCTTTAATGTTGGTAGTTGGCGTGTAGTCTACTAAGCGATGGTCAACAATTAAGTTGCGCTCACGGCCCATACCGCCACACACAATCGCATTTGCAATGCCGTCATCCTTAATGACTTCATAACCAAAGCCGTTGCCTTTACTTTCATGGCGCTGTTTGTGTTTGACCAATGTGTTTAAGTATTGATTTGAAAGGTAATATTTTGAGGGGACTGTTTTTTCTTCTCTTACATCAATGAAGCGCACTTCTTTATTGGTTGGTGTTGGATATTCAAAGTCTGTTATAGCTAAATCTTTTCTAAATCCAACAATAAAAATACGTTCTCTATTTTGAGGTACGCCGAAATTTTTAGCGTTTAACACCTGCGGCTCAGGTACAAAATATCCTAAATCCTCACGCAACACATTTAAAATAGTGGCTAGCGTTTTACCCTGATTATGATTGATTAAGCCTTTTACATTTTCTAAAAAAATGGCTTTAGGTTTTTTACGCCTGATAATTTCAGCTACTTCAAAAAATAATGTACCTCGCGTATCTTCAAAGCCACCACGCCTACCTGCAATTGAAAAAGCTTGGCAGGGAAACCCAGCGCAAAGCACATCAAAATTATCTGGGATATATTGCTTGGTGATTTCTTTTGTAATGTCACCAAATGGCGCATCACCGAAATTAACCTTGTAAGTAAATTGAGATTTTTCATCCCACTCACTGGTAAATACGCACTTACCGCCTAAGCTTTGCATGGCAACTCTAAAGCCACCAATACCCGCGAATAAGTCTATAAATGTAAACTCTGGCTGTTGTGGCTCCGGAAAAGGGACAGGCGCTTTATTGAATAATTTATATTGAAGAGCCTCTTGCGCGACTTTTAAAGCTTCTGTTTCATCTGAAACTGTGTATGCATACTTTGCAGTTTCTGTAACGGTATTTTGAATACTACTTTGATGTAAATGCTCTAATTCCATGTGTCAATTATATAGAATTTAAACCTTAAGTTGTCTGTTAAATATTCTATATTTAAAATTGAATCACTTGCGTTTTAGGATTATTAAAGGCTTTTAACAATAATTTATAGGTATCTAAATCAAACTTAAATTGTGTGCTTTCTTGCAATTTTTCTGCTAAATCTGCTTCGTTTCCAATGGCGCCCAAATACGTCCAATACTCAAAAATATGCAGCTGGGTTTTATCGTTTTCACGATTTTGTTCGCGTATGCCAATTTTTCCTGCATACGGCC
>JANMNC010000007.1:0-1731 GCA_031373695.1 Methylotenera sp.
AACCGTGGGTTTAATACCAAAAAAAATGCATGGAAAGAAGCCGAAGGCAAAGCCTATTTTGTAGACCCGCCCAATGCTGATGGCACCAATACTGGCAAACTTAAAGTATCGTTTTTTGGGCCTTTTTACGGTGGTTATAATATTATTGAGCTAGATAAGCCCTATTATAATTACGCAATGATTAGCAGTGGCAAAGATTACTTATGGATATTGTCACGCACACCACAACTGGCATACCCTATTAAGCAGCACCTTACTTCTCGCGCTAAAGAGCTAGGCTACGCCACTAACCAGCTTATTTTTGTAAAACAAAATAATCAAGTGGAGTTTGAAGCAGGCCGTCACGTTTTACCGTAATAGCTATAACTATAAACTAAATATTTAGCTTATTTAGCTACCGCACTTAACTTAAAACCCGCTTTTTTAAACGCTGTAATTAAGCCTGTCTCGCCTGCTAAATGCGATGCCCCAACTGCTACAAACACAGGTTTTTCTGAGGCCGCTTTTATGCTGCGTTCTGCCATTTTTACGTTGCGCTCATCTAACAACTTAGTGCGCATTTTTGCCCAAATGGCTTTAGGCAGCATACCGCCTGTAATTTTTTCATCTGCGGCCGATATCTTATCTGAATCGCCTTCTAAATAAGCAGCCATTAATGTTTCAAAATCTTGCTCTTTTTGCTCTTGCGTACGCTTTAACACAGCACGTAGCATCACCAATTGTTCTTCGCGGCTAAAATCATCCATCACACCAAAATGTACTTTACTGCTTTCTAGGCCATCTACATCTTTTAGCAACTCTTCCGATTTGTGCATGAGCAAGTTATCTTGCGCAAATGGTGTTTGCGGTTTTGGCAAATCAAACACAACTGCCAGCAACCAAGGTTTCATGCGCATAGCCGCATCTAAGTGCATCACGTGAAAATCGGCTAACTCGCGCACTTGGTCTAATTCAGATTCAGTTAGCATTTCACGCAAAGTGGCATCTTGCATCAACAATGTGCTGGGGTCGTTGTTATCGGCTTTAGTTTCCATAATAAAAGTATCAACGCTTTTTAAAGCGGCTATAACATTAGGGCTAAATTCGGTTATGCGGTTGTCATCGGTATGCATGGTGCCAAATAAATAACTCACTACGCCCGTTGGCGATTCCATCTTCCAGAATAAGCCTTTTTCAGTGGCTTGCGCCATAATTGATGCGCTTAACAGCAGGCTTGCAATGATTGTTTTAGTGGCTGATTGATAGCTGAACATACTTAATCCTTTAAATGAAATGCTATTTAACAGACTTTTAAAGTGCCAGTTTGGTTCAGATTGGCTGCTTGATTGTTTAACAGACATGCGGCTTATTGCACACCTAATGCTATTTAATACGCGTAGGCCTTGCCGCATTTTTCATGTTATTAAACGATTTTGGTAGGCTGCCGTATTTTTTTGCGCCGTGTTTATTGTCTGAGGCAGGCTTGCTCGATTTAAATACGCTGCCATCTGACTGTTTAATTACACCCATCACCGCAGGCTGAAAAGCCGGCACTAAATGCTTTTTACTATTACCAATCAAATCTTCACGGCCCATTTTTTTCAAGGCTTCACGCAAAATCGGCCAGTTGGCAGGGTCGTGGTAGCGAATAAACGCTTTATGCAGCTTGCGCACACCAGCCGCTTTAGGAATAGGCACATCATCAGAATCAGCCGTTACTTTACGTAGCGGGTTTTTGCCACTATGGTACAT
>JANMNC010000054.1:0-6162 GCA_031373695.1 Methylotenera sp.
CATTCGGCAAAAGTAACGCTTGCACCGCGATTTTTTAAGGTTTCGGCCAATACATCTCGCCCGCCAATACCGCGCACAATGAGGATTTTTTTACCTGCAACATTGGCCATTTCTGGTAGTGCAAGTAAAGACTCACTATCAAACCTATCAGTTGGAACTAACACTTTTTTAACACCAAAACTTTTTAACTCACTGGCAGTTACAGGGCCAATTGCAGCATATTGTAATGCGCTGGGAAGACCTTGCTTTAGTAATCGTGGCATGCCATTTTGTACAGCGTTGCTACTGATAAAAATCGCCCAATCATAATTGGCAATATGGTTAATCACAGCTTCAAACTCGCTGTAATCGTTAAGCGGTGTAATTTCAATTAGTGGAAATAATATTGGCACGCCGCCTGCTTCGGCAATCAAGGCACTGAGCTTTTTGGCTTGGTTAACTGGGCGGGTAATGGCAATACCAAGGCCAGTTAATAGCTTATTCGTCATTTTGCACCCAGATTCTGCACTCAGGATTTATCTGGGCGAATAGCCCAATGCAGGCTTGCAGCAAGGCTGTATTTTCGCTTTGTTCAGAATGATAGAGGAGCGATTTAAACATTTAGTGAGAGGGTAAAAACTATTTAATACCATCAAGTGCCGCCAAAATTTTATCGGCACCACGCGCCACTAATTTATCAGCCAACGCTTTACCTAGCCACTCGGCATCATCAATACTGCCACTTATTTTTTCGCGCAACATTTGTTGGCCATCTATACTGGCTACGAACCCAGTCATATTAATATTATTGCCGTTGCGCACTGCATAAGCGCCAAGCGGCACTGTACAGCTGCCCGCTAAGGCACGACTAAAGCCACGTTCAGCCTCTACGCATAACTGTGTATCAATGTGATTTAATGGTGCCAAAACCTCCATTAAATCGGTTCGGCTGGCTTTAATCTCAATGCCTAGCGCGCCTTGGCCCACAGCGGGTATGCTTAGTTCTGGCGATATAAACTGGCGAATTCGATCGCTTAGTTCAAGCCTTATAAGGCCAGCGGCCGCTAAAATAATAGCCGCATATTGGCCTTCGTCTAGTTTACGCAACCGCGTTTGCACGTTGCCGCGTAGCGATTCTATTTTTAAATGTGGAAAACGTGCCTGAATTTGGCTTTGGCGGCGCAAACTAGAAGTGCCCACGACGCTGCCGCGAGGCAGGCTATCTAAATTATCAAAATTGTTCGACACAAATGCATCGCGCGGGTCTTCTCTCTCGCCCGTGGCAGCCATGGCAAAGCCATCAGGCAGGTTCATTGGCACATCTTTCATGCTGTGTACGGCTAAATCTGCGCTGCCATCGGCCAGCGCCATTTCAAGCTCTTTTACAAACAAACCCTTGCCGCCAATGCGCGATAATGGCGAATCTAATATTTGGTCGCCGGTGGTTGTCATGCCTAAAATTTGTACATCACAATTGGGGTACAAAGCTTGTAGACGTGCTTGAATATGTAGTGCCTGCCACATTGCCAGCGCGCTTTCACGTGACGCAATCACTAATTTGTGGGGTTCTGGTTTTTTAGGGTCGAGCTTTTTGTGTATATTGTTCATATTAAATATTTTATCACAGCAGCCTTTTACAAACTGTTACAAAAAACGGGGCTTTTTTAGGTTAAGCTAAAGTTTCAATAATCTAAAAAATTACCCACATTAAAAATTTAATTATAAATCAGATCTTTTTTAACTGATTGTTTCAACTCTATTTTTAGGAGATTTTTATGCAATATCAACTCGATACTTTTGTCGCATCGCTTAATCAGTTTTGGCTACAATTGATTCATTTTGTACCACGCTTATTGGCAGTAGTTGTTATTTTGTTTTTTGGCTGGATTATTGCAAAGCTTGCAAGAACCGCTGTAAAACGACTGCTATCGCTGACGCAATTTGATAAATTTGCGCAAAAATCTGGGCTTGAAGCTTTTATAAATCATGGCAATTTTAATGTCACCTTAAGTGGCATTATTAGCCAGGTGGTATATTGGCTGGTGATTTTATTGTTTGTGATTACGGGTGCTAACTCATTGGGTTTAACTGAGGTTGCCGTATTATTACAGCAGTTAGCTAGTTATTTACCGCATATTATTGTGGCGATTTTGGTGGTAATTTTTGGTACCTTACTCGCGCGTTTTGTAAACCGCTTAGTGTTTGCTTGGCTGTATAGCATTAAATTTGCTAACGCACTTTCTGTCAGTACATCGGCAGAATATGGCATACAAATTTTGGCTATATTTGTAGCGCTTGAGCAGTTGGGCATTGGTATGCAGCTTATTCACTCACTATTTGTAATTGTGTTTGGTGCCTTCTTTTTGGCGCTTGCGATTGCTTTTGGTTTGGGTGGCAAAGATTGGGCCGCTAAAGTGATTCAAGAAATAGACGCTAAAAAGATTAAAAACCCGTAATTTTTAATCGTTATTTGCACTAGCCGGCTTTTTAAGCCTCGCGTATTAAATGCTGTTGGCGTCGGCTAACCGCTACCACTTCGGGTATGCCTTTAAGCAAGGCTACCCATTGTTGTTCTTTGCTTTGTTCTTTATGTTGTTCAATTAGGCCATCTTCTTCGCCGTTTGCAACATTACGTTTTTCGTAGCCCGCAATAAAATTGGGCGCCACCAAACAGTTGCGATGCAAGCGAATAAATCGCGCATCAAATTCAGTTTCTAAATGCGTGAGTGACTCCTCAATTAAAAATTCACGCTCAATGGTGCGCACTGTTACGTACTTAAGCTCGGCCCGCAGGTAAATAATACTTTCAACTGGCACTAGCAACACACGGCCACGTTCGTGAATGCTTAAATGACTACGCATTTTTAGTAGTGGTTTTAGTGCTTCTATGCGCAAAGGTTTTAGCGCATGAGCCTTATTAATAGCGGTTTGCAAGCGCTCTAAACGAATGGGTTTTAGCAAATAATCAATCGCATTTAAATCAAAAGCTTTCATCGCATAAGCATCAAACGCGGTGGTAAAAATAATATGTGGTTTGGGCTCAAGCTTTTGCGCATGTTGAGCCGCTTCAATACCGTCCATCAACGGCATACGAATATCTAGCAACATTAAATCGGGTTTAGTTTGTGCAGCTAAATCAATTGCCTCTTTGCCGTTTTTGGCCTCGCCTACAATTTCAATACCTTCTATATCATTGAGCAAATCGCGCAGGCGGTTGCGGGCTGGCGCTTCGTCATCGGCAATTAAAAGTTTGAGTGTGCTCATTTAAATAAACTCTAAAATTTAGTTTAATATGGCAAGCGAATATGCACTTGGTAGCGGTCATTTTTAGTATCGGCTTTTAAAAAAGCTTCTAAATCAAAATGTAAGGCTAAACGTTCTTTAATGTTTTTAAGTGCCATTTTATTGCCTGAGTGATGCGTGTTTTGTGGCGCATAAGGGTTGCTAATTAAAATATGCAGCTCTTTATGGCGCGTGTAGATAATTACAATAATCTCGCCGCCCTCACTCATGGGTTCTATGCCGTGATACACCGCGTTTTCTAGCAATGGCTGCAATATTAAGGGCGGTATCATTGCATCTGGCGGCATATCGTCTATTTGCCAAGTAATTTTTAGGCGGTCTTCTAAGCGTAATTTTTCTAAGGCTAAATATTGGCGACAAAGCCCAAGCTCTTGTGCCAGCGGCACCAAATCACGATTTTCACTCATTAGCACACGAAATAAATCGGCCATATCTTCTAATGCGGTTTCAGCACGTTTAGGTTGGCTACGCACCAGTGACAATACTGCATTAATGCTGTTAAACAAAAAATGCGGCCGAATACGCGCTTGCAGAGCCTGCAGGCGCGCCTCGGCAATGGCAGGCGAATATGCGCGTTGTTGCAAATAAAAATAATACAGTACAATGCTAGTAACAATGGCTACTAGCAAGCAAGCACGGTATGTGCTGGGGATAGTAGCGAATGAAAAAAAACGATTTATAAAAATAAAGAAAATGCTGGTGATGATGATTTCTAACAAAACGATGGCCACAATGCCTTGCCAATAATTTAGTTTATTAAGTAGCGGGTGCACAATGTATAAGCCGAGCATGCTAATGAGTAAAACAGGTTGTACCAGCGCAGATAATTCTGCCAGTAATGGTAAAAACTCATTTAATTGTTTGCTAAATAAAACAGCAGTAATGGCCGCTAATAAATTAACAATTAGCAAAATGCGTAAATGAATACCAAGGTTTTGCAGATTAGGTAAGCGGCTATTTTTACGCACTGTAGTTATTTCTGCACTTATTAAGGTTATTGGGCAAAGTCATTATAGTGAAAGTGGTTTTTAGTTATAATCTTCTTAGTATATTATTATAACTATATTATTATTAAAGAGTTTTTCGCAAATATTGCATTTTAAAAAAGCGAAATTAAGAAAGTATTAAGTGCAAGATAATTCAACTGATAAAAAATCGTCATTAAACAAAAAAACAGCTGCTTGGTCTGGTCGTTTTAACGAACCAGTGGCCGAGCTTGTTAAACGTTATACCGCCTCGGTTAATTTTGATAAACGCTTAGCAGAGTTTGATATTGCAGGCTCTATTGCGCATGCTCAAATGTTGGGTGCACAAGATATTATTTCGCATCAAGATGTCACTGCAATAGAAGCTGGTTTAGCTGAAATTTTGGCAGAAATTCAAGCAAATGAGTTTGAATGGTTGCTAGATTTAGAAGATGTGCATTTAAATATAGAAAAACGCTTAACCGATAAAATAGGTGATGCAGGTAAGCGCTTACACACTGGCAGAAGTAGAAACGACCAAGTGGCAACCGATGTGCGTTTATGGTTACGCGCCACAACAGACGATGTTTTGATTAGCATTAACAAGCTACAAATATCAATTTTAGATTTAGCCGAGCAACACTTTGACACTATCATGCCTGGTTTTACACACTTGCAAGTGGCACAGCCTGTAACATTTGGCCATCATTTATTAGCGTACTTTGAAATGTTAAAACGGGATGGTGAGCGCTTTACCGATGCCCGTGGCCGTATTAATCGCCTGCCTTTAGGGGCCGCTGCGCTTGCAGGTACTAGTTACCCAATTAATCGCGAAATGGTGGCTAAAAAATTAGGCTTTGATGGTGTGTGCGCAAATTCGTTAGATGCCGTTTCTGACCGCGATTTTGCGATTGAATTTACATCTGCTGCAAGCGTGCTTATGATGCATTTATCGCGCTTTTCAGAAGAGCTTGTTTTGTGGAGCAGCCCTAGGTTTGCTTTTATTGATATTGCAGACCGTTTTTGTACGGGCTCATCGATTATGCCGCAAAAGAAAAACCCAGATGTGCCCGAGTTAGTGCGCGGCAAAACAGGCCGTGTTTATGGGCATTTAATGGGCTTACTTACTTTAATGAAAGGCCAACCGCTGGCCTACAATAAAGATAATCAAGAAGATAAAGAGCCGCTGTTCGATACAGCAGATACTTTGTTAGTTACGCTAGCCATTTATGCCGATATGTTGCGCGGTATTTCCGTGAACAAAACCAATATGCGCCAGGCGGCGCTTGAAGGCTTTGCTACTGCAACTGACTTAGCCGATTATTTAGTAAAAAAAGGCATGCCATTTAGAGATGCGCATGAGGTTGTAGCCTTAGCGGTAAAACATGGCGTAAGTAAAGGCTGTGATTTAGCTGATTTACCACTAGATGAGCTGCAGAGTTTTAGTGCGCAAATCAGCCAAGATGTTTATGCCGTGCTTACCTTGGAAGGCTCTGTATCTAGCCGCGACCATATTGGCGGCACAGCACCCAATCAAGTTAAGCAAGCCATAAAGCGTGCACGTTTAATGGTATCTGACTAAAATATACTCAACTAAACTATGTTAAAAAGCCATTTATTTTTAGTGTGTTTGTTACTGCTGGTGCTTGGCAGCAATGTAAGCGCTATTGATGGCGTAATAGATGAGTCGTTAAGCACGGTAGCTACAGACACAACGAATAGCGCAGAATTACCAGCAAGCGATGCCGAAGCGGGCGATACGGCGCAAACCTTGATATGGCCCGCATTGCCTGATGAGAGTGTTAACGACATTGCTCGCATGTTTTACCCCAAAAGCCGCGCCATGCAGAAAAAGTTTGTATTAAAAACGCAGGCACTTAATACCAATTTTGAAACAAAGCTTAAGGCAGAGGTT
>JANMNC010000077.1:0-2280 GCA_031373695.1 Methylotenera sp.
GATAACACCATGCCACCCGCTAAGCTTTTCGCCATCACCATCATGTCGGGAATGACATCGTAATGTTCAGTTGCGAATAATTTACCTGTGCGACCAAAACCTGTTTGCACTTCATCCATCACCAATAAAATACCATGCTCATCACATTCTTTACGCAAAGCCCGCATGAGTTCTGGTGGTGCCACGTAAAAGCCACCCTCACCTTGCACAGGCTCTATCATAATCGCGGCTATACGTTTAGGGTCTACATCGGCTTTAAATAAAGCATGCAGTGCGTTGATTGAATCTGCAACCGTGACACCATGCAATTGCATTGGGAAAGGAATATGGTAAACATCAGCTGGAAAAGGTCCAAAGCCGACTTTATACGGTACTACTTTGCCTGTGAGTGCGCAGGCCATCATAGTGCGGCCATGAAAAGCGCCAGAAAACGCAATAATGCCAGGGCGGCCAGTGCTGGCGCGGGCTATTTTAACTGCGTTTTCAGCACCCTCTGCGCCGCTACTAAAAAAACAAGTCTTTTTAGCGTGTGTTCCTGGTGTTAATTGGTTAATGCGCTCAGCCAGTGTGACATAACTTTCGTAAGGTAGCACTTGGTAGCAAGTGTGGGTGAAACGCTCAAGCTGCGCTTGAATGGCAGCGATAATTTTAGGATGGCGATGACCTGTATTTAGCACTGCAATACCACCACCAAAATCAATATAGCGGTTTCCCTCAATATCCCATACTTCAGAATTGAGTGCTTTATCAATAAAGAAATTCGCCATGACGCCGATGCCACGTGGAGTGGCGGCTAGGCGGCGATTGTGTAGGTCTAAATTTGAAACAGTTGGCGCTGTTAATTGGTCAGAAATTGTATTCATGGGGTTTCCTTTACTTACGGCTTACGTAAGTCGTATCCAAGTTGTTTTTAACTCAGTATATTTTTCTAGCGCGTGCAGTGATTTATCACGTCCATTACCGCTTTGCTTATAGCCGCCAAACGGCACGGTAATATCATCTTCATCATAGCTATTAACATGCACCGTGCCAGCGCGTAAACGCTTAGCAACCAAGTGTGCTTTTGAAATATCTTGCGTCCAAATCGCGGCTGCCAGGCCATAAGGCGTGTCATTTGCAATCGCAATCGCATCGTCAACCGTGTCAAACGTAATAATAGACAGCACGGGGCCAAAAATCTCTTCCGCCGCAATGGTCATGTCATTAGTGACATTATCAAAAATAGTCGGGCTGATATAAAAACCGCCCGTATCCCGTTTTACGCGTTCGCCACCAGCCAATAGATTCGCGCCTTGTAGCTTGCCGCTTTCTATGTATTTCAAGACATTTTCCATTTGCCCACAATCAACTATTGCACCCATACTGGTATTGGCATCTAAAGGGTCGCCAGGTTGATAATTTTTAAGCTCAGCAAGCAATTTTTTAATCAGCTCATTTTTAATTGAACGTTCTACCAACAAGCGCGAGGGCGCATTGCAGCTTTCGCCCTGATTATAAAAAATTGAACCTGCACTTGCTTCAGCCGCGCGATCTAAGTCTTTGCAATCGGCAAATACAATATTGGGCGATTTACCACCCAACTCACACCAAGCGCGTTTTAAATTGCTTTGGCCTGCCATGATTTGAATTTTTTTACCCACTGCAGTAGAACCAGTAAACGCGATGCAGTCGACATCCATATGCAAAGCCAATGGCGAACCAGCTTCTGCCCCAAAGCCAGGCACTACATTTAAAACGCCTGTAGGAATACCCGCTGCCAAAGCCAAATCACCTAATCTTAATGCGGTAAGCGGTGATTTTTCAGATGGTTTTAACACAACACTGTTGCCTGATGCCAAAGCTGGCGCAATTTTCCAAGCGGCCATGGCAATAGGATAATTCCATGGCACGATTGCACCCACCACGCCAATCGGTTCGCGTGTAATCATCGCCAGTGTGTGGTCTGGTGTGGGTGCAATTTCGTCATACACTTTATCAATACTCTCACCAAACCAACGTATTGTATTAGCGGCAGAGTTCACATCTACATTCAAGCTAGCTGTAATCGGCTTACCCATATCTAGGGTTTCTAGCAGTGCCAATTCTTCACGATTTTCCAGTATCAAATCGGCAAATTTAATCATGATTTGCTTGCGCTCGCGCGGTGTTTTTCCAGCCCAAGTACGCGCATTAAAAGCAATGCGTGCAGCGCTAACAGCTAAGTCAATATCAGCACTTTTACAACTAGCCACATCTAATAATTTGCGATTATCAATTGGTGAAAAGCATTCAAAAGTAGCA
>JANMNC010000097.1:0-12246 GCA_031373695.1 Methylotenera sp.
AGGGGCAAAAGTAAGTGTGCCGCTGGATGCTGTGAAGTCGTTGCCTGCACCGCTAATGGCAGTGCCATCAGCAGTAGTGAAGTTGACATTAACAATACTGCTACTGGGGTTGCTCATTGTTACGGTGTAGGTGATGGTGCCTGCCGCCTCATTCACAACACCTGGGCCTGTTAAGGTTAAGCTAGGGATATCATTATCAGTACCACCAGCACCCGTGCCATCATCGCGAATTGTTGCAGTGCCTTGGGCATCAGCAATTGGCACACCGCCACTAGCGTTAGTTAAGTTAACGACGAAGTTTTCAGCTATTTCATAAATATTGTCGTTTAAAATTGGCACAGTAAATGTTTGCGTGGTGGTGCCTGGCGCAAAAGTAGCGGTGCCTGATGTTGCTGTGTAGTCACTTCCAGCGATTGCACTGCCATTGGCTGTTGCAAAATCGACTGTTAAGGTGCTCACACTAGGCGTTGTAAGGGTAATGGTAAATGTTGCAGTACCTGCAGCTTCATTCACAACGATATCGTTAATCACAAACTGTGGGATATCATCATCAACAATAATTGCGGCTGCACTCGCTGGCGCTGGATTTGCACCGCTAACTGGCGTTGCAGTTAGGCTAAAGTTTTCATTACCTTCGGCTAAATTGTCATCGGTAATAGGCAATCGTAGTTGCACAGAAGTAGCCAAAGCTGGGATGGTCACATTACCTGCGACAGGCGCCCATGTTGCGCCACCATCAAATGACACTTCCAATGTTGCAGCAGCACCAGTATCTGTGCCAACAATTGCACTGCCATCAGCTAAACTTGGGGTAAACACTACAGGAGAGTTGCTTGGATTGCTTAAATTGACTGTAAATACTGCATAAGGACTGGTGTTCTCAACTACATTTATAGGTGCAACAACAGAAAGTACAGGCCTATCATCGTCGGCACCTGCAGTACCGTCATCAACAATTGTACCTATGCCCAAACCGTCACCAATAACAGCTTTATTCGCTGATACTAAACTTAAGTTAACATTAAAGGTTTCTGAGCCTTCAAAAACTGGGCTTGCAGTGTCATTTAAAATGGACACAGTAATAGTTTTAGTGGTTTCACCAGGGGCAAAAGTTACATTGCCTGAAATTGCAGTGTAATCAGTACCCGCTGTGGCGCTGCCATTGCTGGTGTTAAAGCCAACAACCACCGTATCTGATGTTGTAGCGCTAAGTGTTATGGTAAATGTGGCAGTACCCGATGCTTCGTTAACAGTAATATCACTAATTGATACAATTGGATCAACTACTGGATTAACAGTAATAGTGGTGGTGGCAACAGGCGATGAAGTGGCGCTGTTATCAGTAACAAAATACCCAATGTTTGCTGTACCACTAAAATTAGGCGCAGGAGTAAAAACTAAACTTGCCGCCTGAGCAGGCGTTAATACATCGCCCACATTAACAGGTGTAACACCCAAGTAAAGCACGCCTTCTACACCTAGTGGAATTGCCGTTATAGTAACGCTTACGACAAAACCACCATTAGCGGTATCTAAATTATCATTGCCTGTCAGGCTAACTGCAATATCATTATCTTCATTACCAGTTACAGGTGTTGGGGTAGCTACTGGCGCATCATTCTGTGGCGCAATTGTTATACTTGCCGTAACCGCAGTTGAAACCGCACCGCCATTATCAGTAACTGTAAATAAAACATTAACTGTGCCATTGAAATTAGCCGCTGCTACAAAAATTAAACCAGTTGCTTGAGCTGGGGTAAGTGGCGAGCCTGCAACTACAGGCGTTATACCATCGGCCAAATACAATACGCCTTGAACCGCTGGTGGCAAAGCATTAATAGTTATTGAAACGACAGTACCATCTGCATCGGTACCAGTCAGATCAAGCGTTGCGTTTGCGCCATCTTCGGTACCAGCCACGCTGGTGAAGCTAGCAATAGGGCGAAGATTGCTGGGTATATTATTACCGTTATTGGCATTATTAATACCTGCACCGTAAGTATTATCATCGCCCTGCCCTACTTCGTTGTAACGACGGCTTTCAAACTGTTCGCGCGGCGTTCTGTAGGCAAAATCAAAAGCATTTAAATCTTGATCAATGCGTGGTACGTATACTTCACCAGATAATCCATCACCTGGTTGCGCATCTCGCTCTTGTAACATCGGATTGTTGTCACCATACTCACGGCTGGCTACATCATAGTTGTAGTCAAATTGATTAAGCACATCGTCTAAGCGCAACAAATCGACAAAGGTATGGCCTTGTTGAGTATTGATGCCTTCGTTTACTTCAGCGCGCTCATTAGCAAGGGCTGCAATAATGTCATCAATATTATCGCCAGTGTTAATGGCCTGAATAAGGCTTTGTATGGTGGCTTGAGATACCGCATTGTTATTGGGATCAATTAAATCGTAAAGAATAGCATCGCTAAGCTCTTGCGTGAAAGTCACCGTTTGCTCAGATGCAATTTGTACTACATTGTCATTTGCAAGCTGCAGCTCAACCATTACACCTTTAAGTGCAATAACCGTATCACCAGAGTTAATGGTGTCGCCCAAGCTAAGCGTTCGTTGAGCGCCTGTAGCGTCTACAATAATTGCTGTGCCTGTAAGAAGAATTACGATGCCAATATTTGCCATGCTAATCTCACTATCAAAAATAAATTACTTCAATTAATGGTGTGATTAAACAGCAATTAAGACAACAAAAATATTGGCCTGTAGGCCAATATTTAGCTAAATAAGTCTGGTTAGATTTGTTGCAGAATAAAAGATGGCAGAACTTAAGTTTTTTTATTTAACATCAAGGCTAAATGCAGCCTATCTTTTGCGCCTAAACGTTCAAAAGTGGACGATAAATGCGCTTTAACAGTACGCTCAGTAATAGTTAAAATACGTGCAATTTCTTTATTGCTAAGACCTTTTGCCGCCTCAACAGCCACTTGTTTTTCGCGAGCAGTTAGCATACTCAGGTGTTGGTTAACTTGTTCGGCATGATTGCCAGCCAAGTTGGTAGAAACCTCAATTAAGCGCTTGAGTAAATCTTGCCCCATCCATACGCCACCATGGCTAATCACCGTTTTAATTTCTGTAAGCATATTGGCGGGGCTGTAGGCATGTGCATACGCAACCACACCTAAACTCATGGCATGCAGCGCCTCTGCTTGATTGGGCGCATTTGCAAGTACTACTATTTTGGCATTTTTATATTTCTGCAAAATGAGTGAGATGGCGTTAGTTAGCCACTCCTGCCTATCTGCATTCATGTGTAACCAAAAAACAAGTTCATCTGTTTTTTTTACTTTAATGGTTTTAATATCGCTAGCAATTTTGGCTTTTGAAAAAGCCTCAACCCAGCTTGTTAAGCCCGCCTCAAGCGGTGAGATAAAAATATCTTGTATGCTCATTCTTATCTTTAAAACTATCTTTCGCTAAAAGCGTACGATTTGGCTTTAATAACGGGTTTTAGCAAATAAGAAAGTATGGTTTTTTTACCTGTCAAAATATCAACTTGGGCCTGCATGCCAGGAATAATTGGCAAGCCTTCGCCAAGACTGTTTTTAATAGTGCGTACTCGCACAATATAAAATGCATTACCTTTTTCATCTACAGTTGAATTAGCCGCAATGCTTTCCACTACAGCATCTAGCGTGCCGTAAATGGTGTAATCATAAGCTGTTAGCTTAACTACAGCCGGCTGTTTTGGGCGCAAAAAAGCAATGTCTTTAATTTGAACTTTGGTTTCTAACACTAATGCATCATCGGTTGGCACAACTTCTAACACTTCCTTACCAGGCTGAATCACACCGCCAACTGTATTAAAAAATAAGCGACTAACTTTGCCGTTAACAGGTGATTTCAAAGTAGCTTGTTTAACTTTATCAGTTAGGCTTACGCTTGTTTCTGTCAGGCTATCTAGTTTAGCCGAGGTATCGTTTAGCTCTGTACGCACTTTGCTGCGGAAATTTTGTTCTGCCTCTGTAATTTTGCTCCTTGCTTCACTAATTGAAACCTGAATACGGCTACCTTGCGCACGCGCCTGATCAATTTCACCTCGAGCCCTTGTAACTTCGCGTTCTAATTTTAAAATATCAATTTCAGATACTGCACCACTCGTTAATAAAGGCTTATTAGCAGCCAGTTCTTTATTGGCTGATTCATACGTTTTTTCGGCAATTTCTTTTTTAAATTGCACTTCAATAAGCTCTTTCTCACGCTGTATCATTTGATCACGGGCGATGCTAACAATAGAATCTAAGTCATCGCGACTGGCTTTATAAAGCGCATATTCTTGCTCATATACTAGCGGCGTTTCTGTTTGCACTTCTGGTGGGGGATTAAATGAGATACCTTCGGCCAATGCTCTTAAACGCGCTTGTTTAGCTAACAAAGCTAAATACTGACCCTTGTTTTCACGCAACGACGACACAGCACGCGTTTCATCAATCTTAATCAGCGGCATACCCGTTGTTACTAAATCGCCCTCTTTAACTAAAATTGCAGAAACAATTCCGCCGTCTAGCGATTGAATGACTTGCAATTGACGTGATGGAATCACCCTACCATCGCCGCGAGTCACTTCATCTACCTTAGCAAACCAAGCCCATACTAAAACCGCCAGCATAATAAACAAGATGCTATACAAGAGCTTTTTAGCTTTTAATGGGGTTTGTTCTAAAATAGCTAAATCCGCTTCTTCAGACCAAGCTAAATTATCACGCGTTTCGGTTGGTACGGCACGATTGACCACCCAATAAATAGGCGCAGTAATCCACGATTGTTTTTTCAAAAAATCGTTTACTACTCCAAAAACTTTAAATAATCCCTGACTCATTTATCTACCTGTAAAACTATTGCTGGGTAATGCAGTGGCTGCATAATACCGTGTTCGTCATTATCATGATTCATGATTACCATCATTAAAGAGCCTTGCCTATTTTGCCTGCGCGCAATGCTTCTACTATTTGCTCTTTAGGACCATCGGCAACCACACGGCCACTGTCTATTACAATAATTCGGCTAGCCAAATCAAACAAGCCTGTGCGGTGCGAAATAATGACTAATGTTTTGCCTGCAGCAGCCTCCATCAAGCGTTTTTTTACAGCATCTTCGGTTGAATGATCCATTGCACTGGTAGGTTCATCTAACAATATAATGGATGGTTTGCTAATAAGTGCCCGTGCAATACCCACGCCTTGTTTTTGGCCACCAGACAATGTATCACCGCGCTCACCCACACTTAAATCAAAGCCTTTTGGGTGTGCGTTAATAAATTCGTCAATGCCGCCAGCATGTGCAGCAGCCAGCACAGCTGCATCATCGGCATGCGGCATTGTGACAGTTAAATTGTCTCGCATAGTGCCATAAAACAAATGTGTATCTTGCTGCACATATCCTACGCAGCGCCGCAACTCGGCAGGATCAATTTGGCGCGCATCAATGCCATCAATCAAAATAGCGCCTTCGGTTGGCTGATACAAACCTAAAATAAGTTTATGCACCGTTGTTTTACCAGAGCCCATACGCCCTAGTAACGCCACATGCTCGCCTGCTTTAATTTTAAAAGAAACTTTAGTAAGGGCTTGGTCTTCGGCACCTGGGTATTTAAAACTGACTTCTCTAAACTCAATATCACCCCTAAATGTAGGGCGTGATAAAAAATTAGAATCCAGTGGCCGCTCTACTGGCTTATTCATAATTTCATCTAACGAGGCTAGCGAAGTAGCTGCTGTGTGGTATTGCGTAAGTAAACCTGCTGTTTGCGAAATAGGTACCAATGCTCGCGAAGCCAACATGGTGCTGGCGATTAATCCGCCCATGGTGAGATCTCCACTAGTGACCAAATACACGCCTAATAACACCAGCGAAACCGCAGTTATTTGTTGAATAGCTGCAGAACCATTATTAATTGAGGCTGATAACAATTTTAACTTACTGCTTACCTCGGTTAGATAACTAGCGCTGTGCTCCCACTTACGCTGCATACTGCCTTCTATACCTAATGCTTTTACCGTTTCTAGACCCACTAAGCTTTCAATCAAAGTGGCATTGCGCACCGCGCCAGCGCGATACATGGTTTCTGACAGCTCGTGCATTTTAGTTTGCACACTAAATGCGTATACCAACATCACAATAGCCCCCACTACAACGGGGATCACCATGGGTGGTGAAATCCAAGCAAGCACGATAATAAAAATAATGCCAAAGGGTACATCTATCAAAGTGGTAATAGTGGCAGAGGTTATAAAGTCGCGCACACTTTCAAACGAGCGTAAATTGCTAGCAAAAGACCCCACTGACTGAGGTCGCTGTTCCATACGCAGCCCTAACACTTGCTCCATAATGCGTGCACTAAGTTTAATATCTACCCGCGTGCTGGCCCAATCTAAAAAATATCCGCGCATTGTGCGTAAAATAAACTCGCCCATCACTATCACCGATACACCAATCGCCATAACCCAGAGCGTTTCAATCGAGCGATTAGGCACAACGCGGTCATACACGTTCATGGTAAACATAGGCATAGCGAGTGCGAATATATTGACAACAAAGGCCGCTATCATTACATCGCGATAAATACGTTTGTTTTCGGCCAGCGTACCCCAAAACCAGTGTCTTAAACGCACTTTGCCAACCACTGGTGCACGCTTATCAAACACATATTTAGGCTTAGTTACAATCAAATAGCCAGAATATTGAGCAGCAATTTGCTCTAGTGGCATGACTACTTCTGAATCACCAAGCTCAGGGTAGATGACACGTGCGCTATTGGTTTTGGTATCAATACTTGCTAGCTTGCAAGCCTCGTCGTTATTAAGCAGTAGCGTTACTGGCAAAAACTCTGGGCGAATTTGATTAAGTGGTTTTTTTAAAATAGTAACTGCTAAGTTAACTCGTTCAGCCGCGCGTTTAAACAAGGCCGGGGTCATTTTGCCATTACGTAAGGGCAAACCTGCAATTAAGGCATCACGCGTTGTTGGAATTTGCTGTTCTCGACAAGCCAATACCAAACAGCTTAACAATGAATCGTTGCCACCATTTTGTTGTTTAGCTAAATCAGCTAGCTCACTATCGATTGAGGATTTGTGGACTTTGTATGCAATACTCGAAGCCACGCCTTCTACTGTGTTTGGGGCGACACTACCTTCTGTCATTTTATCTTCTGTAGTTTTGCCTGATGGCGTGCTCGGTAAGCTCATCGCTTCAACCTGTTAAATTTGTCATTTAAAGTAATGTATCAACATTCAGCCAATACTACAATTGTACTGATGGGCAATAAGCCAACAAAAGCTAACAAAAGACCAAAATTAACACATTTTAACAAGCAAGGAGAGGTGGTGGAGGCGCGAACCAGAGTCGAACTGGTCTAAACGGCTTTGCAGGCCGCGGCATAACCGCTTTGCTATCGCGCCATGAAGTATTAAAGAATATTAATACTATTTAAACTAAATAGAACTTTACCCATTTTAAATCTAAAACGGCTTATTTTGAAACTAAAACGGCGAAGACATGAGCCTTCGCCGAATTTATTTTTATTGAGTTAGTGCCAGCTAACCCGGTTAATACTTACAACATGTTTGGAGCGGGAAACGAGACTCGAACTCGCGACCTATACCTTGGCAAGGTATCGCTCTACCAGCTGAGCTATTCCCGCGTCATTAAGACAGCCAGCATTATAGCGGTTTTCAAGCTTAGGTCAACACTGTAATGACTATTTTATGATTAATATTATTGTTTAATTTTTATAAGTAAATAAACTTAAATAGATTCTTTAATAGTTGGCCAAGCGGCTTTTAAGTAATAAGCCATTGATACTAATGTTAAAAACGCTGCCAAAATAATAAGTATTTGCCCTACTAGTTTGGTGTTAAAAGCGCCAATCTTATCGTAATACAATAATAATAATATGGCTAACATTTGTGCCGCAGTTTTAACTTTTCCTATGGTGGCCACTGCCACGTTACTGCTTTTACCCAAGCTAGCCATCCATTCGCGTAATGCGCTAATGGCAATTTCGCGGCCAATAATAATTAAGGCGATAACCGCGCCTATGCGTTCGAACTCTACCAACACAATCAAAGCCGCTGCAACCATCAACTTATCGGCCACTGGGTCTAAAAATGCACCAAAATTAGAAGTTTGATTAAACTTGCGCGCCCAAAAACCATCGAGCCAATCGGTAAAAGCAGCCAGTGCAAACACACTAGCGGCAGTAATGTTAACCCAATGCGCAGGAAATGCCCCCAGCGTCATTGAGTTTTTAGGCAAATAAAAAATACCCACAAAAACTGGGATAAGCGCAATGCGCAATACGGTTAAAATATTGGGTACGTTCCACAACATATTGATTCTTTTATATTAGTTTTTTAATGTTGATGTTTATTTGGCTATTTAATGTAGCTGTTCGTAAATTTTTTCAGCCAGTGTTTGGCTGATGCCTTCTACCTGAGCAATTTCATCCATACTAGCACTTTTCACCCCATCTAATCCACCAAAGCGTGTCAGCAGAGCTTTACGCCGTTTTGCACCTACGCCTTCAATATCTTCTAAGCTTGATGTAATACGCGCTTTAGCACGTTTGGCACGGTGACCAGTAATGGCAAATCGATGCGCTTCATCGCGAATTTGTTGCAGCAAATGCAGGCCTTTATTATCTTTTTCTAGGTTAAGCATTTCACCTGTATCAGAAAATATCATGGTTTCTAAGCCTGGCCTGCGCTCTTCGCCTTTGGCAATACCCACTAGCAAAATATCTTGCAAACCAACCTCTTGCATGACTTCAATGGCCACACCTAGCTGACCTTTGCCACCATCTATAAACACTAAATCTGGTCGTACGCCCTCACCTGCTGCCACTTTTTTATAGCGCCTAGTTAGCACATCGCGCATGGCGGCATAATCGTCACCAGGAGTAATGCCTGTAATGTTATATCGCCTGTATTCGCTATTTTGCATATCGCCGCGATCAAATACCACACAGCTGCCCACTGTAGCCTCACCCATAGTATGGCTAATATCGAAGCATTCAATACGCTCGGTGGTGTCACTCAAGTTAAGCGCTTCACGCAACGCAATAAGTTTGGCTGCTTGGTTTGCCGATGTGGCGGCACGTTGCCCCAAAGCAAGCTCTGCATTGGTTTGTGCCATTTTTAGCCAAACTTTTTTATCGCCAATTACGTTGGTAATAATTTTAATTTTGCGAGATGACTGCTCACTAAATGCAGTTTCAAAGGTTTTATTATCCACCTCAACCCCGCATACAATCATGGGCGGCGTATTTTGTGCCACATAATGTTGGGTTAAAAACGCTTCTACGGTTTCAACCAACGTTACTGACCCATGGGCATCTTGGGTATTTTTAGGAAAAAAACTTTTATCACCCAAATGTCGTCCGCCACGAATCATGACCAAGTTAATACAATGTTGATTTTGCAAACTTGCACAAGCAATAACATCAGCATCACTTACGCTAAAATCGCTAACAAATTGCTTGGCCTGCACTTGCCTTAAGGCTTGCATACGATCGCGAAACACCACTGCCATTTCGTACTCTTGATTAGCTGCCGCCGTGTTCATTTTATCGCCTAAGGTGTTCATTACCTCGTTAGTTTTGCCTTCTAAAAACATGGCAGCCATATTCACATCATTAGCATAGTTTTCTGGGCTAATATAATCCACACAAGGCGCGGTACAGCGTTCAATTTGATACTGCAAACAAGGCCGACTACGGTTGGCAAATACGGTATTTTCACAAGTACGCAACTTAAAAACTTTTTGCAGTAACTGAATGCTCTCGCGCACCGCGACCGAGTTTGGAAAAGGCCCGAAATAACGGCTACGGCCATTAGTTTTATTAGTTTGCCGCTGTGATCCGCGATGAAACGCCAAGCGCGAAAACTCATCACCTGTTAATGTAATGTAAGGGTACGATTTATCGTCACGAAACAACACGTTGTAACGCGGCATTAAGCCTTTGATGAGATTATTCTCTAGCAGCAAAGCCTCTGCTTCACTTCTTGTTACCGTTGTTTCAATCTTAACGATATTACTCACCATCATGCGCGTACGCGGACTTGGCAAGTTTTTATTAAAATAGCTAGAAACGCGCTTTTTAATATCTTTGGCTTTACCTACATAGATCACTTCATCAAGGGCGTTAATCATGCGATATACGCCCGGCAAATTAGGTAGGTTTTTTAAGATGGGTTTTGGGTCAAACATGTTTGCATTCTAACAGCTAGGCTTTGGTCAACAAAACCCAACAGCCTTTAGAATAAAAATATATCACCGCCCACCCAATAGGATTTTTGGGCTGGGCAGTGATATGGGTACTATTTAATTAGCAAATTATTCTGAAATTTTCTTTAAATTGGCTAAACCAGATTTAAAAATACCTTCAATTGCCGCTTTTGCTGCTGCATCGTCTTGACCAGCGGCACCTGGGTTAGCTGGATCTTTACGTTTAAACATTGCGCGCCAAGTGACAATAGCTTTGCCATCGCCAGCAGCTTCTACTTTAAGGGTTGCGCCGTACTCACGTACTGGCAAAACGCTTTCTGTAATCTCATACTTCATGGTCATGCTAGCCGCGTCAAAGCTAGTTAGCACTTCATTTACATTGCCACCATTATTCACAATTGTTAATACGCGTGTTGCGCCAACTTCATCAGCTTTACCTTTAGTTAATTCAGTTTTGGCAATGGCTGGATGCCAACTCATATCAGCAAAACTACCGACTTTAGCCCAAACTTTATCTGCTGGCGCATTAATTTCAATCGTTTCTTTTAAACGAATCGTTTCATCAATTGCTGCCGAAGTAGTGCCAATAAATGCGAACGCTGAAATCAGCATCGCTGCAAAAATTCTAGTCATGAAATACCTTTATAAATGATTAATATAATTACCTGAAAATCAGGCGATGCCCAATATACATGACTTTTAAAGCTTTTTGAATGACGTTAGTTATTCATCTAACAACTTGCCGCCTATGGCCCAATCTTCATAAGCCACTTCTTCAAACGTAATATAAGTATACGATTTTGGTTTGTGCGCAACGCGCTCTAAAGTTTCGGTAATTTCTTTGGCGATTTGCGCTTTTTGTTCGCGCGTTACACTGCCAGCAAGCTTAATATTCACATAGGGCATTTGCTTTCTCCTTTAAGTGTTTAGAATAAATATATATCAAAAACAAATTGTACAGCGCATTATTTTTTATAACAGTGCTCTGCGAGGCAATATCCATGAGGCTTCTGGCAATGCCTAAATCACTCGTGTCTTAAAACATGCCAAATATCACTGGCCAATTTTAGTGTTACCGCTAACAACATCGCGCAGATTAGAATTGATAATATTGGGTCTGCACGTAGCCAGCCCGTAAAATAAATAATAGCGCCTGCTGCCAGAGCCGCCACTGAGCCTAGCAAGTCGCCCATCACATGCAAAAGTGCCGCACGGTGGTTAAGGTTTTCTTTTCCGCCATGGTGATGCGCTTGATGGTGCAAGCGCTGCGCCACAATAATATTAACGACCAAGCCAATAAACGCAATTAGCATGACGTAGCCGCCTGAAATGTTTTCTGGATGTTGGTAACGATGAAAAGCTTCAATGGTTATCCAAGTCACCACTACCAGCATCAACAAAACGTTAATTATAGAGGCGGTAATTTCGATAACGCTGTGACCTGAAGCCTGTTTTTTTGCGCCATTTTTTTGTGAGTGGTGCGCAGCATACATAGCCAACCCAAGTGCAAATACATCAGAAAACATGTGCCAAGCATCGCCTAAAAGAGCGAGAGATTTAGTCCAAACACCGCCTGCCAGCTCAATAAAAGCAAAAAATAGTATTAATAAAAATGGAATTAAAAATGGGTTGCCATGATCATGGTCGTCATGCTTTTCAGTGTGGGTATGATTGTGGTTATCGTTGTGTGTAGTCATGCTCTCAATGCTAGCAGGCTATGCGGCGTTGTGACAACAAAAAAGCACTTCTCAGCATGCTTTTATTTAGGCTAAAGTTAGTTTTATTATTTTTACTTGCGCATTTCACGCACAGCACGCTTTTATCTTTTTGCGCTTATTTTATGCGGTATCGTTTAAAGCTAACTTACCATGCTTTATAAGCAAATAGGCTAGGCTATAATATAGATATGCTCACTTATTTACCGCTATGTTAAGTTACCGCCACGCCTTTCATGCTGGCAACCATGCCGACGTGCTGAAACACTATGTGTTAAGCCTTGTATTAAAT
>JANMNC010000100.1:0-8385 GCA_031373695.1 Methylotenera sp.
ATCACGTGCAAATATTGTCATTGACCATTTGTTGTCGCCTGGACGGACATCTGGATTCCATACTGATGGGTTGCCTGTTCCGTAGTAAACTAAGTTGCTACGTGCATCGTACGGGAACCAACCCCATACTGAACCACCACCATGTTGCCAGCCATCTTTAACCGCTTGTGGTTTTAACCAAGTACGTGTACCCAGTTCTTTTTCGCCAATTTTGATTTCAGAAGCTGGAAGTGCAGCAAATGAACCGCCTTGTTTGTTGCCGCCGTTAACATCTTTGTACACTGACAAAGCACTGTATTGTGGCACTGCAGAGTTGAAGCCTTCACCAATTAAGATTTCAGCATCAGGACCTGAGTGGTAAGCTTTCCATGCCAATGAACCATCTTTAGCATTGTAAGCCGCCATAAAGCAACGTACGCCGAACTCAGCACCTGAACAACCTGTTAGTACTTTATCTTTAATTACGTGTGGTGCGTTAGTGTTTGTAGCGCCAACTTTTGGATCTGTATTTTGGATTGACCAAATTTTAGCACCCGTTTTAGCATCTAAAGCAACCAAGTTACCGTCATTTTGTTGAAGGTAGATTTTACCGTCGCCGTAACCAAGACCGCGGTTTACGTTATCGCAACATAAAACAGCTTGTACTGATGGATCTTGTTTTGGGAAATATGACCAAACGATTTTTTGATTATCGTTTAAATCTAATGCGTAGATATTATTTGGGAATGCAGTGTGTACAAACATCATGTTGCCAACAACCACTGGTGAACCTTCGTGACCACGGTTTACACCGGTTGCGAATGTCCAAGCAGCTTTAAGGTTTTTTACGTTACCTTTGTTAACTTGTGATAAAGCACTGTGACCATTGTTAGTATGGTTGCCACGTGGATGTGCCCAGTTGTTTGCGTTTGCAATTGCTGCTTCTTGGTCTGCAGCTGCTGATGCAACCATTGGCATTGCCAATGTAGCGCCTGCAACTAAGCCTAAAGCTAGCTTGATTGTGTTGAATTTCATTTTTATCTCCAAAGTGATATTACTAAGGGTTAATTAAAAGTAAACTCTAGCTTGGCTGCTTTTAAATTAAAATACAAATTAACCTAATTACTGCTCTTACTAAACCTTACTTTATGTCACATTTTCATGTGAGAGGAGCAATATAAAACAACTAAATTTTAATTGCAACACTTTAGTTACAATTTATTAACAAATGTTCAAAATATTTTTAATTAAATTGTTAAGCTTTTTAATTTTAATTAAAATACCCAATAGAATCAAATAGAAAGCGTTTAAAACAAAATGTCTCAAGCAACTTACAATTTGTATCCTGAACTAGAGCCTTTTAATAAAAATTGGTTAAAAGTAGATGATTTGCATCAAATTTACTATGAAGAATGTGGTAATCCTAGTGGTAGTCCAGTTGTTTTTTTGCATGGTGGGCCAGGTAGTGGCTGCAACCCAACGCAGCGCCGTTTTTTTGACCCTGCACATTATCGAATTGTTTTGCTTGATCAACGCGGTTGTGGGCGTAGTACGCCACAGGGCGAAACCAAAAATAACACTACAAATGATTTGGTTAATGACATTGAAACCTTACGTCTTTATTTGGGCATCAGCAAATGGCACGTATTTGGTGGCTCTTGGGGCAGCACTCTTGCGCTCGCCTATGCAATCAAGCATACGCAGCAGGTTATATCGTTAATATTGCGCGGCATTTTTTTAAGTCGCACATCAGAGCTTAATTGGTTTTTGGGTGATGTGCAGCATTTTTACCCTGAGGTTTGGCATAAGCTTGTGCAATATCTGCCTAAAAGCGAGCAAAACGATGTGCTTAATGCTTACACCAATCGCATATTTTCTGATGACCTTAATATTAATGCAGCCGCGGCGGTGCAGTGGAACGCATTTGAAAATGCAATTATGCGACTAAAGCCGATGGAATCTGCTAGCAATACTAATGAACCGACTAGCAAAACAGCTGAAGAACTACAAAAAGAATCTACTACCGAAATTGCGAGAGCACGTGTGCAGCTACACTATATACAGCACCAATGTTTTGTAGATGGCGAGCTAATGTTAACGCAAGCAATTAATCTTGCAGATATTCCAACAGCGATTGTGCAAGGGCGTTATGATATGGTGTGTCCGCCGCAAACCGCTTGGGCTTTGCACCAAGCTATGCCACACGCAACTTTAGAGATGATTGCAGATGCTGGGCACTCGGCAATGGAGCCGGGCATAACCAGCGCATTGATAACAGCAACTGAGCAATTTAAAAACCTTAATTTTTAAAAAACAGATTTATTTAAAAAGTAGATTAAATTGGCAAAACCGCTACCAGCCGAGCCTAGTCAGCAAAACAATCTTGCAAAAGACAGGTTGGCGCAATTTAAAAATCTTGCGCATCACCCTGCCCTGCACAAGCCATTAAAAGCTTATGCTAAGCAAGAGTATGCCACGCCGCTGTTTGTGTTGCGTGAAACCTTGGCTGGCTTTGCGCGACACAATATATTAAGCCTATCGGCATCGCTTTCTTTTTATGCGCTATTTGCGTTAATACCTTTAATACTGTTAATTTTCTTTTTACTCAGTCATTTAGTATTTTCATCCGATTACGCCATTGTTAAGCTGGCGATTCTTACTGGTAATTTGGTGCCAGAATTTAGCAACAAAATTATGTTAGAGGTGTATAGCGCCACGCAAACCAAGGCAGCTTGGGGTGCGCTAGGCTTGTTTGTATTGCTTTGGACTATTACACCACTGGCCAGCAATATGCGCTCGGCCTTTTACACCATTGCATCCATGGTTGAGGCGCCTTCTTATCTTAAACGTAAGGTTAAAGATGTGGTTTCTGTGCTGGGCATTTTGCTGTTGTTCTTTTTATTTACTTCTGCAGGGTTTGTTATAGAACAAATCATTCGTTTTTTAGCTGTCCACTTACCTGTTTTAGAGCTCAGTATTATTGGCTCTGGCATCACATTGCTACTTACCACACTATTAATAACGGTGTTTTATAAACTGTTTTTTCCCATGCGGGTGGCGTTTATCCATTTATTTAGCGGCGCCTGCTTAACAGCATTGTTATGGCTATTAATGCGGCCTGCATTTGGTTTATTTTTATCTATTAATCAAAATTATGGTGCTATTTTTGGTGGTATGAAAACCATGTTTGTATCAATCACTTGGCTGTATCTTAACTTTGCGGTTTTTTTACTGGGTTCTGAGCTTATCAGCACACTACGTAAAAAAGATTCTCTGCTTTTGAAGGGTTTATTTAACGGCGCCCCTAATAAAATCAATTATATTGAAACTCTGATGAACCGCTATGGCCTTGTGTTAAGGCAGGGCGAATATATTTTTGAGCGCGGCAATACTGAGCGTAACTTATATTACTTAGCAGAAGGTACAGTGCATTTAACCAATACTGGTAGTATTTTACGCGAGTTAAATACTGGGGATTACTTTGGTGAAATGGCGATGTTGACGCAAAAACCTACCACCTCAAACGCTGTTGTTGCATCAGCCGAGGCGCGTATTATTGTGATTTATGCCGAAAATATTGATGCCATGTTGGCAGAAGACCCTAAAGTTGCTATGCAACTACTAAAACAAATGGCAACCCGCGTGCAAACTAACTTTAGTTGATTTTTTAAATATGGCCAATTCACTTTCACAACAATCCAGCCTTTCTACACAGCCTAAGCCGCAAGATATTCAGGCGCTAATTGGGCAACTTAATAGTGGCCAATTACTACTTGCAGAAACCACAGCCAAAGCATTAATTGCGAAGCACCCAAAGGTATTTATTTTGCAGCATGTTTTAAGTTTGGCTTTAGATGGCCAACAAAAATTTGCCGAAGCTGTAGACAGCTATAAAAATGCGCTTAAATTACAACCTAATATGCCCGATTTATTGTTTAACCTAGGCATTGCGTTAACTAACACAAACCGCTTAGATGAGGCCGCCGATGCTTATTTGCTGGCTATTAAAATTAAGCCTGATTTTTTTGAAGCTTATGGTAATTTAGGTACTGTTTTACAGCGCCAAGGCAAACTTTCACAAGCCATCAAGAGTTATCAGCAAGGCTTAAAAATTAATCCGCAAGATGCTCGCGGCTATTTTAATTGCGGCACCGCTTTGCGAGACAGCGGCGCGCTAGATGAAGCCGTTAAAAGTTACCAAAAAGCCATTGCGCTTTTTGCTAATTATACCGATGCACACAATAACTTAGGCGAAACCTTGCGTGATTTAGGCGATATGACAGCGGCGGTAAAAAGCTACCAATCGGCGCTTAAATTAAACCCTAAGCACCCAAACGCTAATTACAACATGGCAGAATTTTTATATTTGTCTAAACAATTTGATGCAGCAATCCCATATTTTGAAGCATCACAACTAGATGATTGGCAAGAAAGATGCCTGTATTGCCTGTATAAAGCTGAAAAATTCGATGCCTTCAAAGCCAATAGGGATGAGCTTCTTGGCGGTGCTAAAAATAATGGGTTTAAGCATACATCACCATTTTTAGCCACCCTATCTACACATTACAGCATTAACTTTAACCAACCCGACCCATACAATTTTTGCAAAAATGGCTTAGACTTTGTGTATAAAAATGCCATACCCACATTAGCAGCAAACAGTGCGTTGCTAAAAGATTTATTAAACGATATTCACACTGCCGAAATTACCGAGCGCAAACAAGGCCGCTTAACCAATGGGCAACAATCGGCAGGCAATTTGTTTAAGCGCAATGAGCCATCATTTTGCGCACTGGCAGAGCTGATTAAAAAAGAATTCTTAGCATATAAAGCCCAATTTGCAGATGCAGATTGTGAGCTCATAAAATCATTTCCTGCTGAGCTAGAATTCACCAGCTCGTGGTTTGTAAAAATGCAACAAGGCGGGCATTTAAATGCGCATATTCACGAAATTGGCTGGATAAGTGGTGCAGTTTATCTTGCTATGCCAGCAAAAAATGGGCTAGAAGGTGCTTTTGAATACGGTACGCATGGTGACGATTACCCACAAAAACATGCGCAGTTTCCTACTGCGCACATACTGCCTAATGTAGGCGACATTGTGTTGTTTCCATCTTCACTATTTCATCGCACTATTCCATTTAGCGCCAATGAAGAGCGCATCTGCATAGCATTTGATTTAAAACCAGCATCATTAATTACAGCCAAAAATAGTTATTAATTTTAACTAGCTTGTGTCAGAATAAGGCCAGCTGGCTAGCAAAACTTGATTGCTAAATTTTTAACATTTGTCACAAAGCTTTAAACGATAGGTAGTACACTATATAATAATGCGCAATTATTTTTATTGGGTCATTTTTTATCAAGCCAGCTTAAATATTGCTTTAATTTTATACAACAATTTATACAACAATAAGCGATTAGCTTACTTCAAGGTTCGTAATAATGACAAACGCACAGATGTTTGATGACTGCACAGTATTGATTGTTGATGATCAATCCACCAGTCGCACCATACTTACACACGTAGTAAAGAGTATTAACCAAAAAATTAAAGTTATTGAAAAAACCAACCCCGAGCAAGCCTTAGAATGGGCGACCGAACATACTGCTGATTTAGTATTTATTGATTATGTAATGCCAGAGATGAACGGTGTAGATTTTGTGCGTTTACTTAAAACGTTACCAAAATACGAATCTGTACCTGCCATTATGATTACCATTAAAAAAGATGCTGAAACACGCTATGCTGCGCTGGATTCTGGTGTGGCAGATTTTTTAAACAAACCTGTTGATGTATACGAATGCACAGCGCGTACTAAAAACCTGCTTACCTTACGCCAACAGCATATTGCACTACAAAACAAAAGCGCCTTATTAGAAAGCTTAGTAAAAGTAGCCACTTTAGAGATTAGAACACGCGAAAAAGAAACCCTAATGCGCTTAGCGCGTGCAGGTGAGCATAAAGATTATGATACCGCTATGCATTTGCAGCGCATGTCGCTTTACAGCAGAGCGCTAGCCGAGACGATTGGATTAAGCGAAGAAGAATCTGAAATAATTCAGCTAGCATCGCCATTGCATGACCTTGGCAAAATTGGTATACCCGATAGCATTTTGCTGAAAAAAGGCCCTCTAGACGATGCCGAGATGGCCAACATGCGCAGACACCCGCTAATTGGATATGAGATTTTGCAAGGTAGCCCGTCAAAATACTTGCAAAAAGGTGGCGAAATTGCACTAGCGCATCATGAAAAATTTAATGGCACTGGCTACCCTTATGGGTTAAAAGGTGAAGATATTCCACTATCTGCACGCATTGTTGCAGTTGCAGATGTATTTGACGCACTAACCAGCGTGCGCCCCTACAAAGAAGCGTGGAGTATTGATAAAGCGCTTGAATATATACGCAATGAAAGCGGCAAACATTTTGACCCCGAATTAGTGACTGCCTTATTATCAATGCGTAGCATCATTGAAAAAATACATAGTGAGCACACGGGGGCAATTCACTAAAAATGAAACAAATCCCAACGATTAATTTGTTGGGATTTAATTTAATTAAGCTTCACTTTGTAAACTAGCCCTTAACTATCTCGACAGCACCCTCACAGAAGTTGCTCGTTTTAGAGACACTTGAAGCACATCAAAGTAGCCAGTTTCAAAGCAACTGCTTGCCCCAGTAAAATAAGACCTATAGTGCTCAAACAATGTTTCTCCATAGCGCTCAATAATTAAATCTTTATTAAGCTCTAGCCTTTTATTCCACTCTCTTAACGTATGCACGTAATCAAGGCCCACTCTACTCACTGCAGCAATTTCATATTTATCCACAATGGCTGCTTGAATATCACTAATAGTCGCCATTGCCGAACCTGGGAATACTTTTTGTAAATATTTAGAACCCCTCAACTCGGTTAAATTATTAGGCGGCCTTGTAATGACGATGGTTTGAAGTGCAAATTGTGCTTCTGGTGTTGAAATACTCAAACACCAATCAAAAAAGTCTTTGTAAACATCACGATGACGATTTGCAATATTCTCCTCAAGCGTTGCAAAATGCTCAAAAACTTCAACAGAAACAATTGCATCATATTTTCGCTCTGGTGGTGAATAACTCTGCCATGGACAAAGGTCAACCGTAACATTCGATTTTTTTATACTGTTAACATAGTTAAATTGTTCAGAACTTATGGTTACCGCATGTACTAGAGAGCCTTCGTACTTTTCGGCAATATAGTTCATGAATCCACCCCAACCACTTCCCACGTCCATAACATGGTGGCCAGGTTTAATATTTGCATACTCACATAATCTATCAAGCTTAGCTTCCTGTGCCTCCTCTAAACTGGTGGCAGTTTCCCATATACCAGTGCTGTAAATTCGATATTTTTTATCTAAAAACAGGGCAAAAAAATCATTGTCAACGTCGTAATGTGCTTCAATATCTGCTTGTGTCGCCATTTATCATCCTAATTAGCTTTGATTCAGAATAAAATTATAAAGCTTAAAACAGATTATTACTGGAATATTTCCGAGCGAAAAAAATACCCCCGTAAAAATGGATGGTAGTTAATTTTCTGTCACTTGTGACAATTGTTTTCAGTTTTTATAAAACATATACCCAAAAAATATTTTACAACGTATTGATTATAAACAATATTATATAATTTATCACAATGGCATAACCTTTGCTTTGATATAATTAAAAACAAAACTGTTATTGAGGACAAATTGTGAACAGAAAAATACATTCGCCACTGAGGACTTTAAATTTCGCTATCAATATAAAATCTATGTTGCAGCGTTTTTTTGGTTTCATAGAGTTTCACCAACACGGTGAAGAGTACCAGCAGGCCACATTAAGACTCACCGTTGCTAGCTTGTATATGTCAGTACTTTACACTTTTTATCCAGATATGCCCCTAGTACTATCTGTCTCGTGGACATGCTTTACCTTATTTTCTCTAGCACTACTTATTCACACAAGAATAAACTCTAGATTAATCCAAAAAAGACAGCTACTGGCTATGTCAGCAGATGTCTCTTTAACCTCACTAGCGATTTATTTAACAAACGATATTGGCAGTGTTTTCATAGGTATATATCTATGGTTAATTATTGGTTATGGGTTTAGGTTCGGCCGAATGATGCTGATTACTGCTTATGTAATGAGCCTTATAGGCTTTGTGACCGCAAGCTTGCTGAGCCCTCATTGGCAGGAAAATCTCGTCACGTTTTATGGGCTTTTATTCACCTTGGCAACTATACCAATGTACGCACTTATTCTGCTTAACAGGTTAAAAGATGCCACACTAAAAGCCGAAAATGCTAACAAAGCCAAGAGCCAGTTTTTATCGCACATGAGCCATGAGATTCGCACTCCGCTTAACGGAATTGTGGGTG
>JANMNC010000127.1:0-4090 GCA_031373695.1 Methylotenera sp.
AAGTATATGCGTATCTTTTTTTAAATCATAACCAATTAAAACATGGTCTAGTTCATTAAGAGATAACCACAATTTTTTAAGAAAATCGCCGCATTCTTGCTTATTAAAATTACCGATATTAGAACCCAAAAAAAGTACTAGTTTTCTATTGCTGGATATTTTTTTGAGATGATTAAGGCCAGTAAAGTAATCTGCAATGATGCCATGAATCGCTAAATTGTGACTGTTCAAAAGGTTTTCACCTAGTAACTGCATCGCCTTTTCTGAAATATCGATTGGGTAAAAGTTTACTTTGCAGCCATGATTTAAAAATCCATCAATGAGTAATTTACTTTTGTGCCCATCACCAGCACCCAGCTCAATAATATCGATTTCTGATGTTTTGATGATATCTGGTATGACTGATGCAGCGTGCTCAAAGATAGAAAACTCGGTTTTTGTAGGATAGTAGTCTTCATGTTGTGATATTTTTTGAAATAACTCGCTGCCTACGTCGTCATAAAAGTATTTTGCAGGTATTGATTTGGGGTGGGCGCTAAGTCCAGTTAAAACATCCATTGCAAACTCTTCGCTGTGCTGGCTAGATTGATTCTTTTCTAATAAATTTGTTAATTTCAACTGATGTCCTTCGCTAACCTTAAGCCTGAAAACATCCAACGCTGCTGGGCTTGGTAGAAATTTCTATAACTATGTCGGTAGTGATTTTCAGGTGTCACTACACAGCCACCTCTTAAAACAAATTGGTTACACATAAATTTTCCATTGTATTCATTTAGCAATCCATCAAAAGCTTTGTATTTTGGGTATGGTGAATATTGGCTTCTGGTCCAGCACCAGACTTGTCCTGATAAGTCTTTACCAGCGTTAGGGTGGTAAGTTTGTTGAGATTGATGGTTTACTGTATGGCTAGATGCGGCTAAAAAAATTTCTAATTCTGGCTCAGTGGGTAAGCGTAAGTTTTTCCAGTTGGCAAAGGCATCTGCTTCAAAATAGCTGATGTGGACGAGTGGCTTATTCAAGTCAAGTGGGAGCAATCCGTGCAGTGTATATTCAAACCATTTACCATTTACATTTGACCAATATAACGGGCATTTTACATGGTATTGATTAACCCAATCCCAACCCTGACTTAACCAATATTGGGCTTTCGAATAAGCATGGTCTTCTATAAATTCTAAAAACTCGCCATTAGTTACTACATTTTCGCAAATTGAAAAAGGGTAGTGATAACTCTTGTGTCTGGGGCGTTCGTTATCGTATGAAAAGTCTTGTCCACCATGCCCAATTTCATAAAGCCCTTCAGCAAATGAAACCCAAGTGGCTGGCACAGCAGGTGCTTCGCTGATCTCAAGCTGAGAGTACTGAGTGGCTAGCTCGTTTGAGCTAAGAATGTATTTAATATCCATGTAAAGCAACTCTTGATGTTGCTGCTCGTGATGGATGCCGGTTTCAAGTAAAAATAAAAATTCATTATATGACTTATCTCTAGGTAGGTTATCTTGAGAAGCTAATTCGACTAGCTGTTCGTTAACATAATTACGGTATTTAAAAACCTCTTCAAGGGTTGGGCGTGATAAATTGCCTCGATTAGATTGTGCCGTGTGCTGCCCTAAAGACTTGTAATAAGAGTTAAATAATTTGCCATACTGATGATTGAAGCGACTGTAGTTTTTATTGAATTTTGTCAGTATTAATTCTTCAAAAAACCAGCTTGTATGGCCCAAATGCCATTTTGGTGGGCTTACCTCTGCGGCAGGCTGTACAACAAAATCTTCATTTTCAAGAGGCTTACAAATATCTAAGGTTTTTTGCCTGACATCTACATACCTTTGTGTAAGGTTTTCTATGTTATTTGTTAAAATTTGCATGTGAGGTAATTAATTTTAAATATTTTTAAAATATTTGTAGTACAGCAAAAAAATATTATCAATTAACAATAACACCTTTCCAAAAAGCTACGTGATCTTTGATTTGGGATGCTGCAGTGCTAGGCGTTTTATAAAGCCAGGCTGCATTTAAATTTACCTTGCCCTCTACCTCAATATTGAAGTAATTAGCCAACCCCTTCCATCCACAAGTGGTGGTGTGTGTGCTTTCAGAAAAAAACTGCTCATTAATAGAGTCTAACGGAAAGTAGTGATTACCCTCAACTTCAATCGTTTTCTCAGAATCTGCAATAATTACATTATTCCATAAGGCTTTCATTATTAGTCCTTTGTAAGTTTTGATTTTAATTAATCTTAAAATGGCTTTAACCCGCCCTTAACACAGACGCAAAATACGTCTAAATAATTCAACATTATTTACTAATTCAATCGCCAATAGCGGCATGCAACAACTGATATTCATTATGAGTAACTAGTCAAAAATTGCTTAATGCGCTCAAATTCAATACTATCCTTGTCATTAAGTATGGATTATTCACATGAAAACTCTCACAGAGCCAAATGCTAACGGTTATGGCTTTAATTTTGATAATAGCTATTTACAGTTACCACCTATTTTTTATAAAAAACAACAACCTATTGCAGTTAACAGTCCCAACATTGCAATTTTTAACGATGCGTTAGCAATAGCGCTTGGTTTAAATGTTGATGCCGTTAAAAAACAAGGCGGTCAGCTACTAACGGGCAACTTGCTGGTGAATGGTAGTGAGCCTATCGCACAAGCGTATGCTGGGCATCAATTTGGTCATTTCAACATTTTGGGTGATGGGCGTGCCATATTGCTGGGCGAACACATTACCCCAAATAAACAACGCGTTGATATTCAGCTAAAAGGTGCAGGCAGAACGCCTTACTCACGCTCTGGCGATGGGCGTGCGGCGCTGGGGCCTATGCTGCGAGAGTATATAATGAGTGAGGCGATGTATGCACTGGGTGTTGCCACCACAAGAAGCCTAGCTGTGGCTACCACTGGTGAATCGGTTTACCGTGATACTGAATATCCAGGCGCTGTGCTGACCCGCGTAGCCGCTAGTCATATTCGTGTGGGCACATTTCAATTTGCAGCGGCCACTCAAAACCTGCAACAACTGCAAGCACTAGCGGATTATTCTATCAATCGACATTTTTCCGAAATAGCTGGTGCAGATAATATATATCTTGAGCTACTCAAGCGCGTGATTGATTTGCAAGCATCACTAATTGCCAAATGGATGCATGTTGGCTTTATTCATGGTGTGATGAACACAGATAATATGAGCATATGTGGCGAAACCATAGACTACGGCCCCTGCGCATTTATGAACAGTTATCACCCTGAAACCGTATTTAGCTCTATAGATGCTAACGGCCGTTACGCTTTTGGCAACCAGCCCAATATTGCGCATTGGAATCTCATTAGGCTGGCCGAAAGCTTGCTACCGATTATTCACGAATCTGAAGAGCAAGCAATTGCGCTGGTCACTGAATGCTTGGATGAATACCCCACTAAATTTTTAGTATATTGGCTATCGGGTATGCGAAAAAAACTGGGGATTTTTAATCAGGAAGAAGGTGACATTAAGCTGGCAGAAGATTTATTAATGCTGATGCAAAAAAATAAATCTGACTTTACCAATACGTTTAGGGCTTTGGGGCAAGATGCTGTAGACAGCACTGCGTTACATCAAGATGGCGGCTTTAAAAACTGGCTAACATTATGGAAAGCTAGATTATCAAGACAAAATGAAACGTTTGCTGACAGCATTCAGCTTATGTGGTCAGTTAACCCAAAAGTGATTCCACGAAACCATTTGGTGGAAGAAGCGCTTAATGCTGCTGTTGATAGCAGCGACATGACCTTGCTGAATAATCTTTTATCAGTATTGTCGAACCCACATGCCGATTTAGACCATTCTGCAAAATATACACAGGCCCCTGAGCTTTTACTTGACCAGCAATATAAAACCTATTGTGGTACTTAATTGTTCTAAATATATGCGTTATGGTATGTATAAGGCTAACTACTAAGCCCAGATAACTGTTTTAACTTGCAAATAGTCTAGTGTTTTGTAAATTAAAAAAGCCCGCAATTGCGGGCTTTTCGCTAACTATTAAATTTATTTTAAAACGGCACCACCATAAATGGCGCCGTTCAAGCCTGGGGC
>JANMNC010000135.1:0-2135 GCA_031373695.1 Methylotenera sp.
AATGCAAATGATTAGAGAAGCGGCTAAAACTGGCAAAGAGCTGACCGAAAAAGATTTGACTGAAGAGGCTACTAACTATAAATACTACGCTAGTTATTGGGCTAAATTGCCAGCACCGTTGTTGGGTGTACATGTAATTAAGTTAGCCAAAAAAGAATCACAAGACGACGAAAAGGCAGTTGAATACGATGGTCTTAAAGTGTTGGCTGTGATTAAAGATTCGCCCGCCGCTAATGCAGGCCTAAAACGTGGCGATGTGCTATTAAAGTTAGCTAATAATCAGTTAAATAAACCTGAAGAATTATCCGCTGTTGTGCGCAAGCATCAAGGCCAAGAAGTGGCTGTAGAATATGAGCGTAATGGAGAAAAGAATACCGCAAAGGCACAAATTAATAGCAGAAATTAAGCTTAAAAAATAATTAATTAGCAACAGTTTAGGGCGTTAAAACTTGGTTTTAACGCCCCTTTTTTTGACTAAAACAAATGGCTATTGATATATAGATGCGTTGCAATACTTGCAACATAACCAAGTGCAATAGCTGGTAGCCATTTGAGATGGCCAAAAAACGTGTAAGCACCTTTGGCTTGACCCATTAACGCAACGCCAGCTGCTGAGCCAATAGATAGTAGCGAGCCACCCACGCCAGCCGTTAATGTGACCAGCAACCATTGCCCAACCGACATATCGGGCATCATGCTTAATACGGCAAACATCACTGGAATATTATCAATAAGTGCAGAAATAACACCAATAGCAATATTGGTTGTAGTTGCACCTAAGCCAATATACATAGCTTGAGACAGCACCGTTAAATAACCAATAAAACCTAAGCCACCAACACACATAATAACGCCATAAAAGAAAAACAGCGTATCCCATTCAGTTCTAGCAATTTTTCTAAAAATATCAAAAGGTACAGGGTTGTTAATATCTTCCATGTCATCATTGAATTTGGTATGTTCGCCAGTCATTTTTAAATAGTAGCTGTAAAACATTAGCAAACTTAAGCCTGTGAGCATACCCATTACTGGTGGTAAGTGTAAAAACTGATGAAATGCTACGGCCATGGCAATGGTGGTCATAAAAAGTGCAATCATGGGTAGTGCACCGCGCTTCATTTGAAGCTGATTGCTGGCACCCTTTGGTTTTAGTTTAGGCACAGAAAAGTGCATTAATGCGGCAGGTATGACCCAGTTAACAAATGCTGGCAGCATTAAATTAAAAAACGACATAAAGTTAACGCTACCATTAAAGGTATGAATATTTTTTTGCCAAACCATTAAAGTTGTAATGTCACCAAATGGTGTAAATGTACCGCCTGCATTGGCAGCCACCACCAAGTTAATACAAGCCAGCAGCACAAATTGCTTATTGCTGCCACCAACCGCCAGCACAACCGATGACATGAGTAATACCGTTGTTAAATTATCAGCAATGGGTGAAATAATAAAAGCGAGACCACCTGTAACCCAAAATAATGCGCGGTAGCTTAAGCCCTTGCGAATCAGCCAAGTACGCAAAGCTTCAAACACATGCCGTTCGTCTAACGCGTTAATAAAAGTCATAGCAACTATTAAAAACAACATCAACTCGGCATATTCTAGTAGATTATGCCTAAGTGCGATCTCAGTAGCATGTGTTAAGCCATGCGCCTGATAGTGCCAAGCGATGCCTGCCCAAATGACACCTGCTGCCAACATAACTGGCTTTGATTTTGGTAGATGAATAAACTCTTCTGCAATAACCGCAATATAAGCTAGTACAAATATGCCAATAGCAGCAAATCCTATCCAGTGATTAGTTAAATCTAGGTGTGATAAGTCGGTACCTGATTCAGTAACTGCGCTCCAAGCAAAGCTTTGAAATAACAAAAACAATATTGTTGCAGTGATTACGTTAAACACAATATTAATCTTCACTGTTGGGCACTTCTATATCTAGTGATTCACTATTTGAATTTTCACTTAACTCGCGGATTAGCTTGAATATTTCGCGGCTACTTTTGGGTGGTTTTTGTGCCGCTTCTTCACGTTGCGCGTTGCGAATTAATGTACGCAATTGCTGAATATCGGCCTGCGGAAATTTAGCTAAAAACTCTTGCAACGCAAGGGGTTCTGCAATTAAACGGCTACGC
>JANMNC010000101.1:0-1511 GCA_031373695.1 Methylotenera sp.
AACGCAGGTGTAGAGCCATCAGTAGTGGTAAACAACGTTGCAGCTGGTAAAGGCAACTACGGTTACAACGCGGCTAACGAAACCTACGGCGATATGATTGAAATGGGTATTTTAGACCCAACAAAAGTAACCCGTAGCGCATTGCAAAATGCAGCTTCAGTGGCTGGCTTAATGCTGACAACTGACTGCATGGTAGCCGAACTGCCTAAAGACGACGCACCAGCAATGGGTGGTGGTGATATGGGCGGTATGGGTGGCATGGGCGGCATGATGTAAAAGTCAAATGTAAAGCTACTGCGCTCAGCATCTTGGGCGCGTACGGTGCTCAAAATCCTCACATACTTTATGTATGCTCCGGTTTTTCCACTCCGTCTGCACCCAAGCTGCTATCGCTCGCTACGCTTTTCATGTTGACTTTGAATTATTTAACGGCACAACAGCATTAAAAATAAAAAACCTCGCTTTGGCGAGGTTTTGTTTTAGATTGAAATACTCTCGACTTTTTAAGGATGCTAATTTTGAATAATCTCACTCCGAATCAGATTTTCTTCCCGAAACACTTTGAAGAGCTTGAGCGCATTAAAAAAGAAGAGGTTAGTTTTGCTTATTACACAACAGCAGAAACAGCTTATAAATTAATAAAAAATCAAGAGTTATGGCTTCGCAGTATTACAGCTATGAACGATTACACAGAATTTACTCATGGTAAAAAAATTTTAATAGATTTAATCAATAATTCAAATGAAGGCAAGAACTTAAAAGAAATTTTCAATGAGTTGATGCCTGATTTATTTGATGAAGTATTTTCTGATTTTCAGCGTTTTGAAAATAATCTGAGGAACGATTTTCAAATTATGTGTGTAACAGAACATCATATTAAAAAAAATGCTATAGGCAGACTATCAATGTGGAGAGCCTATGGTGGGAAAAACGGAATAGCCATAATCTTTAAGCGTGAATTTTTTGAGTTACTTGTTGAAACATATCTTGATTTCAGCAATGTTGCATATTTAGAAAAAGAAAATATAAATGCAGAAATAAAAAAACTAAATGACTCAATAACTAAAAATAAAAGTAATCTTATAGGTCTTGGGAAGGTTGATTTTAAAAGTCATTTATTTAATATTTTTAAATTTGCGGCTTTGTGCAATAAACATATAGGATTTGAAGAAGAAAAGGAATGGCGACTTGTTGCAATGGATTCAATTCATGAAAGTCATGAATATGTATGCAAAGAAGTTGAAACAATTAATGGAGTACCACAAAGTATATTAAAAGTTAAGCTTGAAAAGTTACCGGTTGGTTCTCAACTTAAAGAAATGATAGAAAAAGTAATCATTGGACCATGCCGTCACCCAAACCTTGTTTATGATTCTATTGCCTTTGCGTTAAAAAGTATTGGTATTCAAAATCCCGACAGCCTTATTGATGGTTCAGATATTCCTTACAGAGCAAATTATTAACAACTGATTAAGCATAAAGCCTGGTAGCGTGGGTCACTTGTGACCCAC
>JANMNC010000198.1:0-11312 GCA_031373695.1 Methylotenera sp.
GTGATTTTGATGCTGCTATGTGACAATTTGATGACAAAAACGTGACATATGACTATATTGGGAACCAATATCACTGTGTTGTTGTATACGCACCACAATAAAAAACGCCAGCTTATTAATTAAAGCTGGCGTTTGATTAAAACAATAACTGTATGATTATATTTAAGATTCTGCGCGCATGTGCGGGAACAAAATTACATCACGAATACTTGGCGAATCGGTGATTAACATCACCAAACGGTCAATACCAATACCACAGCCGCCTGCAGGCGGCATACCATATTCTAGTGCACGTATAAAATCTGCATCGTAATACATGGCTTCTGCATCACCTGCTTCTTTGGCCTTCATTTGTGCTTGAAAACGTGCGGCTTGATCTTCGGCATCGTTTAGCTCGCTAAAGCCATTGGCAAACTCGCGGCCTGTAATAAACAGCTCAAATCTTTCTGTAATTTCTGGATTTTTATCACTAGCGCGTGCAAGTGGCGATACTTCTACTGGGTAATCCACAATATATGTAGGTTGCCATAATTGGCTTTCGGCCACTTCTTCAAACAACGCTAATTGCAATGCGCCCAAACCAGTATGATCGAATGGTTTTGTACCGTGTTTAAGTATTTCTGCCCTTAAAAAGGTTGCGTCATTTAACTGCTCTAAGCTGTATTGAGGCGCATATTTTTGAATGGCGCCAATAATAGTCAAACGCTCAAATGGTTTACTTAAGTCAACCTCTTTGCCATCGTAAGAAATTACCGCTGTGCCCCGTGCCGCAATAGCAGCGGCGCGAATACATTCTTCAGTAAAGCTCATTAACCAGTTGTAATCGGTATACGCTGCATAAAACTCCATCATGGTGAATTCTGGGTTGTGGCGAACGCTTAAGCCTTCGTTTCTAAAATTACGATTAATTTCAAACACGCGCTCAAAACCACCCACCACTAAACGCTTTAAATATAGCTCTGGTGCTATACGCATAAACATTTGCATATCTAGTGCGTTGTGGTGCGTAATAAATGGTTTGGCCGATGCGCCACCTGGGATTGGGTGCAACATCGGCGTTTCTACTTCTAAAAATTCATTTTGAATAATAAAGTGTCGAATAGCCGAGGTAACTTTGCTACGCGCTATAAAAGTAGCACGCGTTTCTTCACTGGTAATTAAATCGACATAACGCTGGCGATATTTCACCTCTTGATCTTGTAAACCATGAAATTTTTCTGGCAGAGGACGCAGTGACTTGGTAAGCAAACGCAATTCGGTAACATGAATGGATAATTCGCCTGTACGCGTTTTAAATAAGCGCCCAGTGGCACCCAAAAAATCACCCATATCCCAATGTTTAAAAGCCTCATAAATATCTTCGCCCACTTCATCACGGGCAATATATAGCTGAATACGCGCACCAGCATGCTCGCCGCTGCCATCTTGAATAGTAGCAAAACTCGCCTTGCCCATCACACGCTTTAGCATCATACGGCCAGCCACTGTGGCTGATATGGCTTGCGGATCTAGCGTTTCTTTATCAAATTCACCATATTGCGTGTGCAAAGATTGTGCCTTGTGAAGCGGCTTAAAATCATTAGGAAAAGCCACACCATTAGTTGCAATACGCAGTGCAGCTAGTTTCTCGCGGCGCTCTGCGATTACATGGTTTTCGTCCACCAATACAACCTCATTATTTTGTTGATTATTGTCACTCACTATTAAACTCCCTGCTTCAAACTGACTTGTATAAATGGGTCAAGGTCGCCATCTAGCACACCTTGTGTATTACCAATTTCAACATTGGTACGTAAATCTTTAATGCGGCCTTGGTCTAACACGTAACTTCTAATTTGATGCCCCCAGCCGATATCAGTTTTGGCATCTTCAAGGGCTTGTTTGTCTGCATTGCGCTTATTTAGTTCTAAGTTATACAGCGCACCTTTTAGCATGTTCATGGCCTCTTCGCGGTTGCGATGTTGGCTTCGGTCATTTTGGCATTGCACCACGGTATTGGTTGGCAAATGCGTAATGCGCACGGCTGAATCGGTTTTATTAATATGCTGTCCACCTGCACCACTGGCACGATAAGTATCTACGCGCAAATCAGCAGGATTAATGTCAATTTGAATACTATCATCTACTTCTGGGAAAATTTGCACGCTGGCAAAACTGGTATGACGTTTGGCATTGCTATCGAATGGCGATTTTCGCACTAACCTGTGCACGCCATTTTCTGTACGTAGCGTGCCGTAAGCATAATCGCCAGTAATTTTAATTGACGCACCTTTTATACCCGCCACATCGCCATCAGATAACTCTAGCACCTCGACCTTAAAACCTTTGCGCTCTGCATAACGCAAATACATACGCAACAGCATATTGCACCAATCTTGCGCCTCGGTGCCGCCACTGCCTGATTGAAACTCGATAAAGCAATTAGCATTATCTAGCTCGCCCGAAAACATACGCCTAAATTCCATCGCTGCAATTTCTGCTTCTATGGCTTGTGTATCAACATCCACACTTAAAAGCGTTTCATCGTCAGCTTCTTCGCGCGCCATTTCAAACAACTCTTGGCTATCTTTTAAATTAGCCTCAAGGCTTTGCAGATTATGCACAACCAGCTCGAGGCTGCGTTTTTCTTTGCCTAGTTTTTGCGCATTTTCGGCATTATCCCAAATCTTAGGGTCTTCTAACAGACCGTTTACTTCTTCTAGTTTTTGACTTTTATTTTCAAAGTCAAAGATACCCCCGAAGCGCATGGTTGCGCTCGCTTAAATCAATTAGGCGGTTGGCAATACTGTTGAGTTGTTCGGCTTCCATAATGACGGCTACTTGCAAAAAAACAATATTATACCGCAAACGCCAGTGTACTTACTTGCTGGCACAGGTAACCACTTCGCCATCTTCTTTAATAAATACACCTATATTTGCATTTTCTAAAAGTGGCAACACTAGCTCGGATGGACGGCATAATTTTGTGCCTTTTGCTGTAACGACAATAGGGCGATTGATTAAAATGGGGTGTTGCAACATAGCGTTTATCAAGGCGTCATTATCTAGATTTGCATCAGCCAAACCAAGCTCTGCATAGGGCGTGCCTTTTTCTCGCAATAATTCACGTGGCGTAATATGCATATTTGCAATTAGCTCAATTAATACTTTGCGACTTGGTGGTGTTTTTAAATACTCAATCACTAATGGCTCTACACCGCTGGCACGAATCATGGCCAAAGTATTGCGCGATGTGCCACATGATGCATTGTGATAAATTGTTACTTGAGTCATTTTCATTTGCGTTTCATCAGTCATGTTCATATCAATCGTCATTAAAAATATTGTTAACTGGCTTCGTACCAATCGCGGCTTTTATTAACAATAGAAACAATTGAAAGCATTACTGGCACTTCTACCAAAACGCCTACAACGGTTGCCAATGCAGCACCAGAGTTAAACCCGAACATAGCAATAGCAGTTGCCACTGCTAGCTCAAAAAAATTAGATGCGCCAATTAATGCTGATGGGCCAGCAATACAGTGTGCTACTTTAAATTTTTTATTTAGCCAATAAGCCAGTAGTGAATTAAAATAAGTTTGAATAATAATTGGCACTGCAAGCAGGCCGATAATGATGGGCTGATTTAAAATTTGCTGGCCTTGAAAACCAAACAGCAAAACCAGTGTAGCTAGCAGCGCCAGCATTGATAATGGTTGCAAGCGTTGTAACAGCTTATTTAACGTATTAGTTTTAAGCAGAAAATAACGCAATAATTGGCTAATAATGACAGGCGCTACAATAAACAATAATACTGATGAAAAAAGCGTATGCCACGGCACAATAATGCTAGATAAGCCTAGCAATAAAGCGACCAGCGGCGCGAAAGCAAATAACATAATCGCATCATTTATAGCCACTTGCGAGAGTGTAAATTTAGGCTCACCGCCACATAAATTGCTCCACACAAACACCATCGCCGTGCAAGGTGCTGCAGCCAACAAAATAAGCCCTGCAATATAACTATCTATTTGTGCTGCAGGCAACAAATCTGCAAAAAGATACCTTATAAACAGCCAAGCTAAAAACGCCATTGTTAAAGGCTTAACTACCCAATTAATAAATAGAGTAATGCCTATGCCGCGACCATGCGCCAATACTTCACGCATTGCACCAAAATCAATCTTTAATAGCATAGGAATAATCATGAGCCAAATCAGCAAGGCAATTGGCAAATTAACTTCTGCTAGCTTTAAAGCGGCAACTGCTTGAAAAAAATGTGGGTATAGCTGGCCTAAACCAATGCCTACTAAAATGCAGCTTAGCACCCACCAAGTTAGATTTTTTTCAAAACTACCTATTTTAAAATTAGCAATAACTGGCTTTAAATCACCAATTACTGTTGGCTTATCTTTGCTCATACTGGCTTTCTATAGTTTTTAATCACCTACTGTAAAAATTAAAACTGAGTTTAATCAATTTAACACTGATACGTGTGGCTCAATTTAAAATTCATTTTTTGTCACACTTTTGTCACAAAAAGTTTATAAAATCTTCATTGAATCTTGTAGTCAGCTTTAACAAAGTTTCGTTATCGTCATTGTTGTGCTTAAAAGTTGAAGTAATAAATTGTTACAGTATCAAAGCTAAATTTCAACGGAATGACAACACAAAAGTATTACCGCAAGTTTTTTAATTTATGGAGATTTTAATGCAAACTAAGTTTGTTAAAGTTTTAAGTGTAGCGGCTGTTTTAGCGGCTACTTTCAATGTTCACTCTGCTTTTGCAGCCGATAAACTCATCAAAATTGATGGCTCTAGCACGGTGTACCCTATTACTGAAGCGGTTGCCGAAGAATATCAAAAAGCCACTAAGGTTAAAGTTACTGTTGGTATATCTGGTACTGGTGGTGGTTTTAAAAAGTTTTGCCGCGGTGAAACCGATGTGCAAAATGCATCACGCCCAATCTTAAAAAAAGAGATGGATGCTTGTAAAGAAGCGGGTGTTCAATACATTGAACTGCCAGTGGCTTATGATGGTTTAACGGTTGTAATTAACAAAAATAATGATTTTGTTAAAAGCTTAACGGTTGAAGAGCTTAAAAAAATGTGGGAGCCATCTGCTCAAGGCAAAATTAAATCTTGGAAACAAATTAACGCAAGCTACCCAGATACTCCATTAAAATTATTTGGTGCGGGTTCTGATTCAGGTACGTTTGATTATTTTACTGAAGCGATTGTTGGCAAAGCAAAATCTAGCCGTGGTGATTTTACCGCCAGTGAAGATGACAACGTGTTAGTACAAGGTGTTAATAGCGATAAAGGCGGCTTAGGTTATTTTGGTTTTGCTTACTATGAAGAGAACCAAGATAAATTAAAAGCGGTGCCAATTATCGCTAAAAAAGGTGCGCCAGCTGTAACACCGTCTTTTGAGACTGTTAAAGATGGTACTTACCAACCACTTGCGCGCCCATTATTTATTTATGTAAATGCAACTGCGGCAGCGTTTAAACCAGAAGTAAAAGCCTTTATTAACTTCTACCTTGCTAACGCACCAACTTTAGTTAAAGAAGTTAAATATATTCCTCTACCAGCAAATGAGTATGCGGCTGTAGACAAACACTGGAAAGCATTAAAACCAGGTACTGGTTTTGATGGTACCCCAGAAGTTGGTGTTAAAATTGAAGAGTTATTAGCACGTATTAAGTAAGTATTTAGCAGATAGATTAAAAAGGCGACTATAGTTTAGTCGCCTTTTTTATTGCCTGTTTACATCACACTATAGCTTTTAATTTTGTCACCGTTTTGTCACATTAATGTCATATAATTTACTTAATTATCCATTAACGAGGTTTTACAATGAATGCATTTACTCGCAAGCTTTTGGTTTCTACAGTCATTATCACTACAAGCATGTTATGCGCATGCTCAAAATCAGACGATTCTAGCAAAAGTAATTCGGCAGAAAGTGCTACCAAAACAAGTGCAAATGCAGTAATTAAAATTGATGGCTCAAGTACGGTTTACCCTATTACCGAAGCCGTAGCCGAAGAATACCAAATAGCGACTAAAGTAAATGTTACGGTTGGTATATCAGGCACAGGTGGTGGCTTTAAAAAGTTTTGTCGTGGTGAAACTGATATTCAAAACGCATCACGCCCTATTTTAGAAAAAGAAATGGCTGCTTGTAAAGAGGCTGGTATTGAATATGTAGAACTGCCAATTGCTTACGATGCGCTTACTGTTGTGGTTAATCAACGTAATGACTTTTTAACGAGTATTACCGTTGAAGAACTTAAAAAAATGTGGGAGCCCGCTGCACAAGGCACCATTAAAACTTGGAATCAAGTAAATCCTGCTTGGCCAAACTCACCTTTAAAGCTGTTTGGTGCTGGATCAGATTCTGGCACTTTTGATTATTTTACCGAAGCCATTGTGGGCAAAGCAAAATCTAGCCGCGGTGACTTTACCGCCAGCGAAGACGACAACGTACTAGTGCAAGGCGTGCAGTCAGATAAAGGTGGCCTAGCTTATTTTGGCTTTGCATATTATGTAGAAAATCAAGCAAAATTACGCGTAGTGCCTATTGTGGCTGCTGCAGGCAAACCTGCGGTAACCCCCAGCGAAACTACGGTAAAAGATGGGTCTTACCAACCATTGTCACGTCCATTATTTATTTATGTAAATGCAAACTCTGCTAAAACCAAACCTAATGTAAAAGCTTTTATTGATGCTTATTTAAGTGATGCAAACAACTTGGTAAGCGAGGTTAAGTTTATACCGCTACCAGCCAATGAATACGCGGCTGTGCAAGCACACTGGAAAGCACTTAAAGTTGGCACTGGATTTGGCGGCAAGCCAGAAGTAGGTATCAAAATTGAAGACTTACTTGCACGCGTAAAATAATGACTCACATTAATAATAAGGCAGAGTCAGCTCTGACTTATTATTAACCGCTATTATTAATGGCTTAATTTGTGTGATTTTTTATAGGCCTATGTTGGTATAGCTTTGATTGCATGGCACCAGCAACTTAAGCATAAAGATTAAATTCACCGCATTTAAATAAGTCTTATTTTTGTCACATTATTTCATTACAATAGCGTTACTTAAAAGGCACAAGCTAAATAATGACTACCTTGCAAAACAACACTAGCATAAGCCCTCGTCTGGCAAAAAACATCAAGCGTAATGTTAAAGAGCGTGTTATTGAATTTATTTTAATGCTGGCCGCACTGTCTGCGGTGGTAACCACGTTTTCTATAGTCGCAGTTTTAATTATTGAATCACTCGCTTTTTTTGAACACGTATCCATCGTTGACTTTTTAACCGATACGCAATGGACACCATTATTTGAAGATGCGCATTACGGCATCATGCCCCTAGTGGCAGGTACACTTACCACATCGGCTATTGCACTTTGTGTGGCCATACCACTGGGCACAATTGGTGCAATTTATTTATCTGAGTTTGCATCACACAAAGTACGCGAAATTGTAAAACCAATACTTGAGTTGCTAGTTGGTGTGCCAACTGTAGTATTTGGTTACTTTGCGCTACTTTTTGTTACCCCACTTTTACAAAAAATATTCCCCGATTTACCAGGTTTTAACATGTTAGGCCCAGGCATTGTAATGGGCATTATGATTATTCCATATATTAGCTCGGTTGCTGAAGATGCCATGCGAGCTGTGCCAATGAGCATGCGCGAAGGCAGTTATGCTATGGGTGCAACGCGTTTTCAAACCGCTGTTAAAGTGGTTACGCCAGCGGCTATCTCAGGCATTATTGCTGCTTATATTTTGGCTATTTCACGCGCAGTGGGTGAAACCATGGTGGTGGCAGTGGCAGCAGGCCAACAACCTAACTTAACTTTTAACCCAATGGAAAGTGCAGCCACTATTACTGCCTATATAGTGCAGGTTGCATTAGGTGATTTGCCACACGGCAGTATTGGTTACCAAAGTATTTTTGCGGCAGGCCTAGTGTTAATGTTAATGACCTTAACGTTTAATGTTCTTGGGCATATGGCACGTAAAAAATTCCGTGAAAATTACTAATTTAACAGTCAATAATCAACAGCCAAATAATTAAAACGCCACAGGATTATTAAAAGAAATGACCACAAAAACTCAAGCAAGCGTGTTAGAAAATCTGGGCGCTGTGCGTGCCATGATTAAACGCCACAAACGTAACGATGTTTTATTTTCTATCATTGGCTTAATTGCGCTAATGGTTGGTTTAATGACACTTTTTACCTTGTTTATTGATTTGGTTATGGATGGTTATCCGCGCTTTAATCTAGATTTTTTAAGTAACTTTCCATCACGTCGCGCAGCAAATGCAGGTTTACTATCTGCGTGGGTAGGCTCTGCTTTGGTTATGTCAGTCACTTTTTTAACAGCCGTACCTATGGGTGTAGCAGCTGGCTTATATTTAGAAGAATATGCCAAAAAAGGCTGGTTCTCTGATTTAATCGAAATTAACGTTTCTAATTTAGCAGGCGTGCCCTCAATTGTTTACGGCTTATTAGCGCTTGGCATGTTTGTGTATGGTTTGGGCTTGGGTCAAAGCGTACTTACAGCAGGTTTAACACTGGGGCTTTTAATATTGCCTATTGTTATTGTTTCTACCCGTGAAGCTATTCGCGCCATACCAGTGGCTATTCGCGAAGCCGCTTATGCAGTAGGTGCAACCAAGTGGCAAGTTGTTAAAGACCATGTACTTAAATATTCGCAAGGCGGAATTTTAACTGGCGTTATTATCGGTATGGCCCGCGCATTAGGCGAAACAGCGCCAGTAATTACTATTGGCGCACTTACCTTTATTGCGTTTTTACCGCCATCGCCGGTTTCAGATGTTGCACCGTTTATTAACTTTGAGTGGCTAACATCTGGCTTTACCGTATTGCCTATTCAAATGTTTAACTGGTTATCTCGTCCAGACCACGCTTTTCATATTAATGCAGCGGCAACTGGCGCAATTATTATTGTGGTTACCTTGTTAATGAACGGTACGGCCATTTATTTACGTTACAAAATTCGTAAAAACATTAAGTGGTAATTTAGTTAATTGCATCACACAATTTAGTATTTTCAGGAAAACATATGGTTAATGTCACCACCCCAATTAAAGCAGAATCGCGCGATTTAAACTTCTTTTACAGCAATGGTATGCAGGCGCTTAAAGGCGTTAACATGCCTTTGTATGAAAATAAAATTACTGCACTAATTGGTCCATCTGGTTGTGGTAAATCGACATTTTTGCGTTGCTTTAACCGCATGCATGATTTATACCCTGGCAACAAATACCAAGGCCAGATTGTGATGCAGCCTGATAACACTAATATTTTAGAGCCTGGTGTTGACCCTATTGAAGTGCGCATGCGTATTAGCATGGTGTTTCAAAAACCTAATCCGTTTCCTAAATCTATTTACGAAAACGTGGCTTATGGCTTGCGTGTACGTGGCGAAAATAACAAACGTATTATGGATGACAAAGTTGAAGAAGCACTAAAAGGTGCTGCTTTATGGAACGAAGCAAAAGATAGGCTGCATGATTTAGCGTTTAACTTATCAGGTGGTCAGCAACAGCGCTTGTGCATTGCACGTGCTTTGGCAACTGATCCTGAAATTATGTTGTTTGATGAGCCCACATCGGCGCTAGACCCAATTGCCACCGCCAATATTGAAGAGTTAATGAGTGAGCTTAAAAATAAACTTACTATTTTAGTGGTGACACACAATATGCAACAAGCGGCTCGCGTTTCTGACTACACCGCTTATATGTATTTAGGTGAGCTAATTGAGTACGGTGACACCGATATGATTTTTACCCGTCCAACACGTAAAGAAACCGAAGATTACATTACTGGTAAATTTGGTTAATAAACCATAAAACAGTGATAAAAAAGCCAGCTTGATGCTGGCTTTTTTATTTAATAAATACCTCAATCTTTTAACTTTTACATTATTTAGCTTGGTGTAACTTAACCCTGCGCAACATTTAATTTAGCTAACTTTTTAACTTGGCTATCTTGTGCATTAATCACTGTGTTATAAAATTTAACCATGCGCTCGCCCTGCACAAGTGCAGACCATTTATTTAATGCATATTCGCGCCCTGCTTCACCTATTTGTTTACGGCGTTGCTGGCTAATTAACAGACCATGCACTTTTTGCACAAATTCAGATTCATTTTCGGTTGATATAAGCGCACCCTGCCCCTCAACCAGTATAGATGCCGTACCAAGCTCTGCAATGGCCACAACTGGCGTGCCTTGTGCCATAGCTTCTAATAACACCAAGCCTTGCGTTTCACTTTTAGAGGCAAATACAAAAACATCGGCCGCTTTGTAACAGGCGTTAAGCTCTTTATTGCGATCTAAATAACCAATAAACTGCACATTTTGCTCTATGCCCTGCGCTTTTACCGATGCACGTAAACTTGGCACTGCTGGGCCCTCACCCGTGATTACTAATAAAACATCTGGCACAATGTCTTTTAATAACTTGGCTACTTCTAATAAAAAGCCAATGTTTTTTTCATGTGCAACACGGCCCACATATAACAACATAGGGCGCTGCAAGGGTATGCCGTAGCTTTCTCTAAACGCATTACCATTAGCCTCATTAAAGCTGCTGGTCTGCAAGCCTGTGGCTATTACATCGGCCATGCTATTCACGCCATAAGTGCGCAAAACATCTAGCATGGGTTGCGATGGCGCTACTATTGCGTGCACTTGGTTGCATTGGTTTTTAGAAATTAATCTAGCCATTCCACGCGCTGCAAATGTGGGTATCCATGGCAAATAGTGGTGTAAATAATCCTCAAAAAAAGTATGGTAAGTTTCAATCACTGGTATTTTTAGCAGCTTAGCCAGCTTTAAACCTGCGTAATGCGCAATAAATGGGGTATGAATGTGCACAATATCGAAATTTTTAACTTTTAATGCTGGCAATAACCGTAATACTTCGTTGTATTTCATCAGCTTATCTTCTGGGTCAAAATAGATGGCGCGTGCAGCTACACGGGTTATCCATTTTTCATCAACACTAGCCTCAGCTTCTATCATTTGGCCATAATCTGGTGCAATTAAGTGCACACTGTGACCAAGCTTTTGCAACTGCTCGGTAAATGTTCTAATAGAGGTTGAAACGCCATTCACTCGTGGAAAGTAAACATCAGAAATAAGTAATATATTCATTGAGTTAGCCGTTAATATTGATGTTTTAATGCTAACTTTGTAATGTGACAAAATAATGAATTATTTAAAATTATTCTAATGGTTGTCACCAAAATTTCATATAAGTGTCATTTGCACTTAACGCCCT
>JANMNC010000202.1:0-12352 GCA_031373695.1 Methylotenera sp.
ATCACGTGCAAATATTGTCATTGACCATTTGTTGTCGCCTGGACGGACATCTGGATTCCATACTGATGGGTTGCCTGTTCCGTAGTAAACTAAGTTGCTACGTGCATCGTACGGGAACCAACCCCATACTGAACCACCACCGTTTTGCCAGCCATCTTTAACCGCTTGTGGTTTTAACCAAGTACGTGTACCCAGTTCTTTTTCGCCAATTTTCATTTCAGAAGCTGGAAGTGCAGCAAATGAACCGCCTTGTTTGTTGCCGCCGTTAACATCTTTGTACACTGACAAAGCACTGTATTGTGGGTTAGCAGAGTTGAAGCCTTCACCAATTAAGATTTCAGCATCAGGACCTGAGTGGTAAGCTTTCCATGCCAATGAACCATCTTTAGCATTGTAAGCCGCCATAAAGCAACGTACGCCGAACTCAGCACCTGAACAACCTGTTAAGATTTTGTCTTTGATTACATGTGGTGCGTTAGTGTTAGTTGCGCCAACTTTTGGATCAACGTTTTGTGCAGACCAAATTTTAGCACCCGTTTTAGCATCTAAAGCAACCAATGTACCGTCATTTTGTTGAAGGTAGATTTTACCGTCGCCGTAACCAAGACCACGCGAAACGTTATCGCAACATAAAACAGCTTGTACTGATGGATCTTGTTTTGGGAAATATGACCAAACGATTTTTTGATTATCGTTTAAATCTAATGCGTAAATATTATTTGGGAATGCAGTGTGTACAAACATCATGTTGCCAACAACCACTGGTGAACCTTCGTGACCACGGTTTACACCGGTTGCGAATGTCCAAGCAGCTTTAAGGTTTTTTACGTTACCTTTGTTGATTTGTGCCAAGCCACTATGACCATTGTTAGTATGGTTGCCACGTGGATGTGCCCAGTTATTTGCGTTTGCAATTGCTGCTTCTTGGTCTGCAGCTGCTGATGCAACCATTGGCATTGCCAATGTAGCGCCTGCAACTAAGCCTAAAGCTAGCTTGATTGTGTTGAATTTCATTTTTATCTCCAAAACAAAAAAATAAAATAAATTAAACCATCTAATTTACATTCTTTAGTTCACATTACGTTTTGACTAACAAATACTAATATCAGTAGCATTCAATCAAAATGTAACAATTTGTAAACAAATGTAACAATACATTTAATAATTGTGATAAGTACCGTCCAGATTTTTATTTCAAACTGGTCCAGTTGCAGTAAAAATTAGAAACTACTAAGTAAAATTATTATTTGTAACAAATTGTAAACTTAACTGCATCATATCAATCGTAACAAGTGTATTTGCCATCCAGAATTTATTTTTGTCAGGCCCAGTGTCAGGCAACTTAATTATGTAGCTATTGTGCGTGTTGGCATTGTTAGGGTGTTATATGTTGAGACCGTGGGAATTAGAAGTTGAGCTAAAAAGAGATACCAATATATCGATACACGTTCAAATTGCACAAAAAATTATAGAAGAAATACAACAAGGCAGATTTGCAATTGGTATGGCCTTACCTGGCACTAGAGAGTTAGCTAAGATGCTAAGCGTAAATCGTAAAACTGTAGTGCAGGCTTACGAGGAGCTTATTGCGCAGGGCTGGCTAAATGCTGAAAATAAACGCGGTACATTTGTATCGAGCAGAACATTGTCAGTGAGTAACTTGCCTAAGTCAGAGAAAAAAATTAACTACGGGCTTAAAAATAAATCAAAGCCAGAATCCATCGCTACACAAAATAAAAAATACGAAAACGATATCGTTAGTTTTAGCTCTGGTTTGCCAGATACGCGCTTAATTCCACTAGAAACCATGTCGCGCGCTATGCGCCATGCGTTAATTGCTACAACTAGAACCAATAAGCAATCGTATAACGAACCTAGAGGCGCCTTAATATTAAGACAAGCCATTTTACATATGTTAAATATAGATAGAGGCTTGCATGCTGATATAGATAATATATGTGTTGTACGCGGCGGGCAGATGGGATTTTTCTTAGTGGCACGTGTACTTATGCGAGTTGGTGACAATATTGTTATGGAAAATCTATGCGACCAACTGGTAAGTGATGCTTTCAAAAGTTGCGGCGCCAACATTATTTCAGTTAGTCAAAATGATAATGGCATTAATTTGGATGCTTTAGAGGCTTTGTGTATTAACACTAAAATTAGAGCTGTTTACATAAGTCCTCATTATCAAATACCCACAACCGTCAGCATGCCTATGGCCAATAGGCGTAGGCTGCTAGCAATGGCTGAACAGTATGATTTTTTAATTATTGAAGATGATCACGATTTTGAGTTTAATTTTTCTAACAAGCCAATACTGCCGCTTGCCAGTATCGATAAATCTAGTCGTGTTATCTATATAGGATCACTATCAAAAGTGCTTGCACCAGGTTTTAGAATTGGTTTTATAGCGGCACATACAGAAATCACCAAACAATTTGCCAACGAAATTATGATGATAGATAGGCAAGGTAATACAGTTACTGAATTAGCCGTGGCTGAGCTTTTGCATACGGGTGAAATTAATAGACACACTACAAAAATATCTAAAATTTATGAAGAAAGAAGAATGCATACTGCAAAGCTGATACGAGACGAACTGAAAGGCTACATTGAATTTAAAATGCCTGATGGTGGGCTTGCATTATGGCTTGAGGTTAACCCAAATATTAATATGCAAATGTTAGTTAAAGATGCTGAAATTGAAAAAGTGCGTGTTGTTACTGGCTCAAATTTTAGTGTAGATAACGGCCAAGTATCAGCTATTAGACTAGGGTTTGCAAACCTAACTACTGACGAGGTAAATTTAGGCATTAAACGCCTCAAGAATGCCTTTCAAAGACAGGCTAGCCAAGTTTTAAGTTAATAGCTTGTTTTAAGTTAATAGGTTTTAAACAAAAAAGCCGCAATTAAGTTGCGGCTTTTTTATTAGTAGGCTTTTAAAATTTTAGTACTTCAAAATTACTCTTTACCTATTTGATATACCTCATAACCTACCTCAACAATTTTACCTGTTGTGGCATCTACTTCTACTTTAATTTCTTCTTTATCCGCTTCAAGAATATCAAACTCATATGAAGCTTTGCCATCTGGCTCTAGTTCATATTCAGTTTCTACTACTGTGCCAGGGTGTGCAGCTAGCGCTGTGGCTTTGGCGTCTGCCTCAGTCACTTTAGCAATGGCTTTAAATTTAGCATCATCTGTTTTTACTTCTTGCTCTATCTCTGTAATTTTACTCGTTTTAGCATCACATTCGATATCCCATGTTGTGCCATCTGCAGACTCAATATCAAACTCGTAAACAGCTTTTTTAGATTCTGATTTCGCTTCTAATTTAACAATTTTACCTTCGTGCGCAGTTAATGCAGCTTTTACACACTTAGCTAAATTATCATTTTTTGCTGGTTTAATAGTTTCGTGTCCAGCAAAAACTGTACTTGAAAACACCGTAGCAACGGCAGCGGCGATTAGGATTGAACGTTTCATTTTATATCTCCAAAATTTAATGGTTGTGCAAAAAAATGGCACTAATTCACAGCCACAAGCCAGAACAGTACAACTTTTACATAGCAATATGATGAGGCTTATTAAAAATAATTCAATAAGCCTTTGAATTATTTACAATTTTTTTACAAATTTGGTTATAAATAGCCAAATAAATGGCTACTATCAACCAATTATTATTTTAAACGGCAACCAACCCTTTAATAGCCGGATGTGGATTATAGTTTTCTAGCGTAAAGTCTTCAAACTTAAAGCTAAAAATATCGTGAACGTTAGGGTTAATACGCATTTGTGGCAGTGCTAATATTTCGCGTGAAAGTTGCTCGTTAACCTGCTCCATATGGTTACTATATATATGCGCATCACCTAAAGTATGCACAAAATCACCCAATTTTAAATCACACACTTGCGCTACCATCATGGTTAACAGCGCATAAGATGCGATATTAAAAGGCACTCCTAAAAATATATCGGCACTGCGCTGATAAAGCTGACAGCTTAATTTACCATCTGCGACATAAAACTGAAAAAACGCATGACAAGGTGGTAATTTCATTTGGTCTACATCCGCTACGTTCCAAGCAGAAACAATTAATCGACGTGAATCAGGATTATTTTTAATACTATTGATTAACTGTGTAATTTGGTCGATATGTGTGCCATCTGGCTTAGGCCAATTGCGCCATTGATACCCATAAACTGGGCCTAAATTACCTGCCTCATCCGCCCATTCATCCCAAATACGCACACCATTTTCTTTTAAATAAGCAATATTTGTGCTGCCTTGCAAAAACCACAGCAGCTCATGAATAATAGACTTTAAGTGTACTTTTTTGGTCGTCAGTAAGGGAAAGCCGTCCGCCAAATTAAAGCGCATTTGATAACCAAAAACTGATAGCGTACCAGTACCTGTGCGGTCTGTTTTTTGGTTGCCATGTGTTAAAACATGCTGCATTAAATCGGTATATTGTTTCATTTATAAACCTATTTCTAATTTCGTCATTTTTTGCATAGCAAAAAATCCACAACAATTTAGCAAAAGACTGGATTCTTCACCTAAAATAAAAGCTTAAACTCAGAATAACCGCCTAGGTGTTTTTGACAATAAAATCTTTAATCGCGCTCACATCCACATCCATTACTGTGAATTTTTGCGGTAAATCTTCAATACCTTTTAACGAATCTGGGCGCGGTGGCACTGCACCTAGCGCTTCTACAAGCGCCTCTTCAAATTTGGCTGGCAGTGCAGTTTCAAGCACTAGCATAGGGGTATTAACATCGCGTAACTCATGCGCCACTTTTAGGCCATCCGCTGTGTGCGTGTCAATTACTACATTGTATTTTGCTTTTGCTTCGCGAATAGTGGCCATGCGATTTGCGTGATTGCTGCTGCCAGACACAAAGCCATAATTTGCCAGTTTAGGCATCAACTGTTTAATGTCAAAGGCACCACCGTTATCTACACTTTGCCATAACTCACGCACTTTAGTGGCATCTTTCCCCACCAAATCAAATACAAAACGCTCAAAGTTTGAAGCCTTGCTAATATCCATTGACGGGCTACTGGTGTGATAAGTATTGGTAGCGCCACGCGGTTTGTAAATGCCTGTTTTAAAAAACTCATCAAGCACATCATTTTCGTTGGTGGCAACCACTAGTTTACCGATGGGCAGCCCCATCATACGCGCGATATGGCCAGCACACACATTACCAAAGTTACCACTAGGCACAGAAAAATCAACTTTTTGTGTGTTATTGGTAGTGACTGCAAAATAACCTTTAAAGTAATACACTACCTGAGCGACAATGCGCCCCCAGTTAATTGAGTTCACAGCACCAATTTTGTATTGTGCTTTAAAGACAGCGTCATTACTAACGGCTTTTACTATATCTTGGCAATCATCAAATACACCGTTGACTGCGATATTAAAAATATTCTCGTCTTGTAAACTGAACATTTGTGCTGTTTGAAAACGACTCATTTTTTTATTGGGTGACAACATAAATACGCGCACACCTTTTTTGCCACGCATTGCGTATTCTGCCGCACTGCCTGTATCGCCTGAAGTTGCACCCAAAATATTGGTCGTTGCACCTGTTTTTGCTAATACGTATTCAAACAAATTACCTAGTAACTGCATTGCCATGTCTTTAAATGCTAAGGTAGGGCCATTAGAAAGGCTTAATAAATACAAGTTATCTTCTAACTTTATGGTTGGTGTAATATCGGCTGCGTTTTGGCCTGCCCGCGTAAAACTATATACCTCTGCGAGGTAGGTTTTATCAATAATCGCTTTTAAGTCAGCCTCTGGAATATCGTCAATTAATCGACTTAATATCGCAAATGCTAAATCACGATAATTCATCGAGCGCATCGCGCTTAAATCAGCATCGCTAAATTGTGGATAGCTTTCTGGCAAATACAAACCGCCATCTGGTGCTAAGCCGCCTAATAAAATTTCGCTAAAACTTAAAGCTGGCGATAGGCCGCGAGTAGAAATATATTTCATAAAAACTGGTCAATAAATTGCAAAAACATATTATAAATTGAAATAGAGTTGAAAAGCGCTACCAAAAGAAACTGAGGCTAGAAATCTGCCCCATTGCACAAAGTTAAAGCTTACTAAAATTTATGCGGCTATAGCCTAATAATGTCCCTGTCGAAAAAGCTAAATCGATTTGGGTAATCTGATAGTCTGTAATAGCTCGTATTTCTCTTATTTCTGCCTCACCTAAGCGACTCAGCGCTTCTAATACCTCTGTCATGGTGCGCAAGCCCTCTTTAAATTGCTTTAATTCAGCCTCGTAATTTACCCCTGCAATGGCCACCTGTTGGCGCATTAAAATAATACGCTGCCAATTTTGCTCTAGCGTATCTAGCGTGTCAAAAATTTCTCGCTTTACAGAAAGCTGCTGTAACTCTTTGGTAGACAAGCGTTGCAAACGCTGCCCTACCGCATTTTGCAGGCGCGCTTTACGCGCTTGGTTTGTAATTGGCATCTCAAACCGCAATCCAACATACCATTCGTTATAATCAAAATTACCTACCGTGGTATAAGCCTCTGAAAATTTACTACCGCTATTCGATAATGCACCATAGGCGTAATCCAGTGTAAATAATGGCAATGTTTGATTGTCTAAAAACTCAATCTTCATAGCATCTTCTGTTAATTTAAGTTCTGTTTCTAATATGTCCAGCCGATTTGAGCTGGCCTGTGTAATCAACTTTTCACGGTCAAACTGATAATTGAACAAATCGGGCAACGATGTTGTAATAAGATTAGTGGTATGCGCAATAGAAAAATTAGGGTCGTTCAAATAAAACTTTAGTTGACGCTGATTAAGCGCTAAATTGGTTTTGGCGATAACCAACTGTTCCAACCGATCATTAACGCCTATCTCAGAACGATTGATTTCAATGGCCGCCGATAGCCCTTCTTTTACACGTTTGCGCACCATCGCTAAATTCTGAATGGCGTAATCATATTGCTGCTGGCGAATTTCAAGTTCTGTCCAAGCTTGATTTAATGCCCAGTAAGCTTTGTCTATCGTAGCAATAATACGAATCGATTGCAGCCTTGTTCTGGCTCGCACTGCTTGCTGGCCAACTGCCGCAATGTTAATACTGGCTTCATTTACAGCGACTCCTGCATTGCGTAACAAGGGTTGGCTAATTGAAAACTTTAGGCCTGCGCGATACTCATTTGAGTCAAAATCTCCAGTTTTATTTATACTTTCAAATGGCGAGGAAATTTGAATATTACCGCCGGTGCGCAGTGGGATTTCAATGCCTAATGCAGCATCGATAGATGTTGATCGTGTGGAAGTTTTGTTTAGTTTAACGAGCTGATTATCTAAATCACTATTGTTAGAAGTAAACTTAATGTTGTCGCCACTAATTTCTGGCAAGTCTTTACGGCTGTATTTAAGATTTGCAAAAATAATATTGTCAAACTTTGCGCGCTCTTCATCGACAAGCGTGCTAGCAATGTCTGGGCTTGCCATTACTATTTTTAAATCTAAGTTATGCTTGAGTGCACTTGCACGAATCTCGGCGATTGAGCGTTTTACTGCCTTTGCTTTATCTTGCGCAATTTCATTTGGGGTTGAGTTTCGTAGCGTTGAAATAAGGCTAGGATCTAGCTTTAAATTTAGCTCTTTGCGTTGTTTGTTAAGCGATTGGCTCGCCGCATCAATATCAGTGCGTTTTTCTACGGCAAGGTTTTCCAGGTCAATAAACTCTGGTTGATTAATTCGATTTTCTAAAGTAGTTACAGGGTCTGCTAAAGACTGAGCCGCCCAAAAAAGAAAAACAATGGGCATTAAATGTAATACTTGTCTGAACTGTATAGATACTGAATAAATCATTTTCACGCTTTTAAGGTTTAGTCGCGCTGTTGCTTATTTGCTGGATTTTATTAGCGGCAACCAATTGGGGTGGAAATCCATTTAATACGCGCCAAATTTCATAACCCAAGCTCACTTCATTTAATAGTATCCAACCTTGAACTGCACTGCCTTGCCGTAAAAATCGGCTTTCTGGCCATTTCTGTTTACTCTCATCGGGGGTAATCATTACTCTAAATTTACCCAAGCCTGAGTCAGTTGGGTCAACAAAACTCACCTTACCCGCAAAAGTACCATAAGAAACACGTGGCCAACCAGCCACTTGCACTGCTGGCCATCCCTCAAACTGCAATCTGACTTCACTGCCTGGCACTATTAGCGGGGCATTAACGCCCTGCACCATTAGCTCTACCGCGCGCGAGTTATTTTTTGGCACAATCATTAATAAAGGCTGTCCTTTGGTGACAACCTCTGCTGCAGAATTAACGGGCATTCGAAACACAATGCCATCTCGCGGTGCCACTATATTTTGAGCTGCTTGTCGTGAAACGTTAATCTCTGCATTCGTGATTGAGTTATTAATATCGGCAAACTCGCTTCTAACTTTAGCAATATCTGCTTTAGAGGCGTCAATTGATGCTTGTGCATCTGCGCGAAATTGCGAAATTTCGGCTAAAGCTGATTGTGTTTCGGCTTTGGCTGAGTCAAGTGTGGCTTTATTGCTGGTCAAATTACGGGCGGCAACGGTATTATCGCGTTCTGCCAGCTCTAAATCGCGCTGGGAAACCAAGCCTTCTCTAAGCAAGCGCTGCATGCGAGTCAATTGAAACTGTGTGGCACTTAAAGTAGCCTCTGCTGCTGCAATTGCCTGCGTAGCAGCTAAAACCTTTTGTTGCGCCATTTCACGTTTAAAATTAGCCGCAGATACTCTGCTATCTCTCACCGTTTGGTAGTTTTTAACCTGCAACTCTACCGATTTAAGCTCTTCGGCTTTTGCGGCTAATTTTTGTTGGCTATTTTCTAATTGTGTTTGCAGTCGTGAATTGTATTGCGGATCAATGTCACGTATCTCTAATAAAACATCGCCCGCCTTTACACTTGAACCCTCTACCACATGCCATTTCGATACAAACCCATCAACGGGTGCATCTAATGTTTGAATGCGCTCAGTTGGCTGATAAGCCGTTAATATGCCTGTGCCTTTAACATTTTGCAGCCAAGGCAATAACATAATCATAATTGGTAAAATGAGCGTAAGCCAAACTAGCAGCTTAATAAATTTCGCAGCGAAGTCTGGCGTTAAAACCAAACGTTGAGATTTAAATATCAAATTTTCTTGCTGCAAATTACTCATCAGGGTGTTCTCCAGATAGTAAATCGGCAAGATTAATTTTTCGCGAGAAATGTTTTGCAATCTCGATGTCTCTGGTCATCACAATCAGAGTGCATAGTTTAATATCTGTTAAAAAATCAATCACATTTTTTAAAGATGCACTATCTAGCTCATCTAAAAGCCCATCTATAATTAATAAATGTGGCTGCTGTATGACTGCTCTTGCAATAACCAATAGACGAACTTGAATACCTGATAATGGCGCACCAAGTACATTTAGCTTAGTCTCAATTCCATCTGGCAATTGCAAAAAAGTATCCAGTAGATTTAATCGCGCCAAAACTTGATTAATTTCGGCCAAATCAATATGCATGTTATTAATTTGTAAGTTATCTAGTACGCTGCTTTGTTGAATCTCTACCTTTTTCAATAATTCCATTTGCTGTCGCAGACTTGGCAAATGACATAATCGCAAATCAATACCGTTAATCAGCACATGCCCATCAGTAGGCATTCTCAGCCCTGTTATTAGCTCTGATAGTGTTGTTTTGCCAATGCCAGGGCCACCTAAAATAGCCAGCTGCTCACCTGCTGTAATTTTTAAGCTTAGCGACTTGATGGGGTGGGTGCGGCTGTCATATTGATAACTCAAGTTTTTAAACTCAATATTAAATGCACTGTTATCTTTAAAGCGGTATGCGCCCGTAGGTTCAGTTGGCAAAGTTTTAACAACTTCCAGCTTATCTAGCCCCGCAACCAAATCGTAATAAGATTCTAATTTTTTAACGAAAGTAACAAATGAACCAAGCACAGTAAATATAATGAGCTCAGCCGCAACAAATTGCCCCAGATTAATTTGTGCTTGCATAACCAGCCAACCACCAATACCTAGCATCACTGTACCTGCCAGCGCGTAAACCAGCACGCCAGTAATATTTTGTTTAAGTAAAATATTAAAATGCGTATGGCGATGATTTAGATATTCCACCGCAAGCTTATCTGCACCTTTTAATGCGTAATTCTCACCGCCAGTAAACTTAAATAGATTGGCATTATTGGCAATACTTTCTAGCCATGCGCCAGTATGATATTTGGCATAAGATTGAGCAATTGCAGAATGAATTGCTTGGCTACCTAAAATGCGCACAATAAACCAAGCAGCGAGTAAAATAAAAATGACAATTATTGTGAAATAAAAACTGTAAAAAATAAGTACAATACTGCCGATGATTGCATGTAAAACGGCAGATAAGCCAATAGTTAACAAAGTGAATACAGACTTTTGTACGCCACTTAGCTCAAAATAACGATTCACTAACTCAGCGGGCGATTGCTCATCACTCACCCGCAAATCGATGGCTTGAATTTGTCGAGCAATATCTAGAACATTATTAACATACAAGCGTCGTTGCAAATACTCAACAACAACGTACTCAATCACATAAATAAATCCAGATAATAAAAGCAATATAAACAAGATAAATGAAACCGTGACCAGCGGCTTAACCACGCCACCCATGGTCACGAGATTAACCAAGGTTTGCACTGCCAATGGTGTAGCTAAATTGAGAAACCCTATCGCAACGGTTAGCAACAATACGACAGTTAGGTCTTTGCGCTCTAGCGAAAGTAGGTGATAAACAGGCGCAAGGTAATGTTTATTTTCTTGTAACACTTTGACTTTCAATTAAATGTAATAAAAATTTATTAAGATATCTATATTAATTGTCTGCTGTTGATGGCCATTTGTCTGATGATTGAATTGACGGCTAGTTCACACCTAATACTAGTTCACAGCTAATAGTAACGAATAACTAGCGATCAAGATTTTCCACTCTAATTTTGATTGGTAATCCAGTAATTGCAGCTAATTGTTCTATTTCAGCAATACCTGCATCCATATTTTTTTCAATTGTCACATGCGTTAAAATCACGATATCCGCCTCCTGCTCGTTATCAGCGGGTTCTTTTTGCAACATTGCATCAATCGAAATATTACGATCAGCCAAAATTTTAGTCACATTTGCAAGTACGCCAGGCTTGTCGCTAGCACGCAAACGTAAATAATAAGCGCTGCTAATTTCGCTAATCGGCAAAATGGGTAAATCAACAATGCTATCAGCTTGAAAAGCTAGATATGGCACCCTAGATTCCATTGGCACATTTTGCAAACGTGCTACGTCCATTAAATCGGCCACTACCGCACTGGCTGTTGGTTCTGCGCCTGCGCCTGCGCCATAATAAAGCGTTGGGCCCACTGCATCTCCCTTTACAACTACTGCGTTCATTGCGCCGTTTACATTTGCCACCAAACGTTTTTCTGGGATTAATGTTGGGTGCACACGCAACTCAACGCCGTTATCTGTACGTTTAGTTATACCTAACAATTTCACACGGTAGCCAAGCTCTTCGGCGTATTTAATGTCGGTTTGCTGTAGCTTGGTGATGCCTTCAGTGTAGGCTTGCTCAAATTTCATCGGTATGCCGAAAGCGATGGCAGACATAATCGTAAGCTTATGTGCGGCATCAATACCTTCCACATCAAAAGTAGGGTCTGCTTCGGCATAGCCTAAGCGCTGAGCCTCGCCTAATACATCTTCAAAAGCCAAGCCTTTTTCGCGCATCTCGGTGAGTATAAAATTAGTTGTGCCGTTAATAATGCCTGCTACCCATTCAATACGATTTGCGCCTAAGCCTTCACGTAGCGCTTTAATAATGGGAATACCGCCCGCCACTGCAGCTTCAAATGCGACAATCACGCCTGCTTTTTGTGCTGCTGCAAAAATCTCATTGCCATGCAAAGCCAGTAACGCCTTGTTGGCAGTAACCACGTGCTTGCCATTGCTTATGGCTTTTAATACCAGCTCTTTGCTTAAGGTATAGCCGCCAATTAGCTCAACTACTACATCAATATCTGGATTATTTACTATTGCAAAAGCATCTGTAGTTAGTGCCGCATTACCACTGGTAACGGCTTTAGCATGATCAATATTTCTATCAGCCACTTGCGTCACATTAATCGCAACGCCTGTGCGGCGCGTAATTTCTGCCGCATTGCGCGTTAAAACGTTGTATGTACCGCCGCCAACTGTGCCTATGCCTAAAATTCCAACATTAAGTTTACCTACATTTAATTGCTTCAAACTAATGCTCCATGTTTTTTTC
>JANMNC010000070.1:0-19347 GCA_031373695.1 Methylotenera sp.
AGTCCGGGCGTTGGAGGCGGATCGCCCTCCCGAGGAGGAGGCTGACGTAGTCCTTGCCGTTCCCTTGGTCGCTAAACGTTACATCTACTTTTTTCTCATGCAGCTGATCTTCTAATTGCATTAAGAATTTATCCACCACGCGGATAATAATATCTTGCGATAAGCTACCAAATGACACGGTTGCATCTAAACGATTACGGAATTCTGGCGAGAATAAACGTTTGATGTCCGCTGCCTCGTCACCCGCTTCTTTAGCGTTAGTAAAGCCAATGCTAGATTTCGATAGATTCTCGGCACCTGCATTGGTTGTCATAATAATCGTCACGTTTCTAAAATCTGCCTTGCGACCATTATTATCAGTCAGTGTGCCGTGATCCATTACTTGCAATAGAATATTAAAAATATCTGGATGCGCTTTTTCAATCTCATCTAGCAGTAATACACTGTAAGGCTGTTTGGTAATAGCCTCAGTCATTAAACCACCTTGCTCAAACCCCACATAGCCTGGAGGTGCGCCGATTAAGCGGCTCACGGCATGACGCTCCATGTATTCACTCATATCAAAGCGGATTAGCTCAATGCCCATAATGTAGGCGAGTTGCTTGGCCACCTCGGTTTTACCAACGCCAGTAGGGCCGCTAAACAAAAAGCTGCCAATAGGTTTGTTATTTTGGCCCAAACCACTACGCGCCATTTTAACGGCAGAGGTTAGCGTTTCGATGGCTTTATCTTGACCAAAAACTACCGCTTTTAGATCGCGCTCTAATGTTTTAAGTGCATTGCGGTCGTCGCTAGAGATATTTTTAGGCGGAATGCGTGCGATTTTAGCCACAATATCTTCAATCTCTTTGTTGCCAATCACTTTTTTCTGTTTGTTTTTAGGCAAAATACGCTGCGCAGCACCTGCTTCATCAATCACATCAATGGCTTTGTCAGGCAAGTGACGGTCGTTAATGTATTTAGCGGCAAGCTCGGCAGCAGTAGTAAGCGCACTGGCGCTGTATTTTACTTTGTGATGATCTTCAAAACGCGATTTTAAGCCTTTAAGTATTTCAATGGTTTCTGCAATACTCGGCTCTACAACATCCACCTTTTGAAAGCGACGTGATAGCGCATGGTCTTTTTCAAAAATACCGCGATATTCTTGATAGGTAGTGGCACCTATACATTTTAGCGTACCATTTGAAAGCGCTGGTTTTAATAGATTGCTGGCATCAAGCGTGCCACCACTGGCAGCACCTGCACCAATGAGTGTGTGGATTTCATCAATAAATAAAATTGCCTCTGGTTTTTCGGCAAGCTGTTTCATCACCGCTTTTAATCGCTGTTCAAAATCACCTCGGTATTTTGTTCCTGCCAACAGCGCACCCATATCTAGCGAATACACAACGGCATTGGCCAACACTTCTGGGATGTCTTTTTCTACAATGCGTCTGGCTAAACCTTCAGCAATTGCCGTTTTACCCACACCAGCCTCGCCCACTAATAATGGATTATTTTTACGGCGGCGACATAGCGTTTGAATCACGCGCTCAATTTCTGGGCCACGGCCAATTAATGGATCAATTTTTCCAGCTAACACTTGCAAGTTTAAATTAAGTGTAAAGTTTTCTAGCGCCCCATTTGGAGCCGCCTCTGCTTCAACATCGGCCTCTGCTCCCTCTGGTTTGGCATCACCCTCTGGTATTTTAGCCACACCATGTGAGATAAAATTAACAACATCTAGGCGCGTAATACCTTGCTGATGCAAGAAAAATACGGCATGCGAATCTTTTTCACCAAATATAGCGACTAATACATTGGCGCCAGTGACTTCTTTTTTACCAGAAGATTGTACGTGCAACATGGCACGCTGAATTACGCGCTGAAAACCTAATGTAGGTTGTGTGTCGACATCATCAGCACCGCCTACTGTAGGTGTGTGCTCTTCAATGTAATGATTAAGCTCGGTACGTAGCACTTCAAATTTTGCACCGCATGCGCGCAATACTTCGGCCGCAGTTGGGTTATCAATCATTGCCAGCAACAAATGTTCAACCGTAATGAGTTCATGGCGCTTTTGACGCGCATCCATAAACGCCATATGTAGGCTTACTTCTAATTCTTGGGCAATCATTCTATTTCCTTAACTTTCGTTTTTTGCTAACTTCAGGCTAATAACGCATTGCAAGCACTCACTTGCTAAAATGCCTCTTTACCATCAGCTTATGCTAGTAACTTACTTTATCGCCAGCTTATGCTGGCTCTATCACGCACTGCAGAGGATGTTGTGCCTCTTTAGCATGTGACAACACTTGGTTTAACTTGGTTTCCGCGATGTCTTGCGGATAAACACCACATACGCCCATGCCTTCTGTATGTACTTTGAGCATAATTTGCGTTGCTTGTTCACGGCTTTTGTTAAAAAATCGTTCAATTGTTTCTACAACAAACTCCATCGGCGTGTAATCGTCGTTTAACAACATTACTTTATACATTGCAGGCAGCTTTGGTTTAACTGCACTGGGTTTAATAATGGTGTCATTAGTTGGGTTTGTGTTTGCCATGCGTTACTTTATTTAATGCTTAATGGTATTTTGAGCCGAATAGTAAAAATTTCAAGCCCAATATGAGTAGGGCTATTAGTTTTTTTAGGCTTTAGGGAGTATTTTGCTACTTTATGGAAATATTTTCACGCTTTTGACGATTCTGTCCTGCGTTTGCATGATTTCTAATTTGTGTGCGCCAATTTTAAAGCTGGTGCCAGTTTCTGGTATATCTTCAAAATGTTCTAAAACTAAACCGTTTAAAGTACGTGGGCCGTCAAGTGGCAAGCTTAAATTAAGTTTTTTATTTAAATCGCGCAGTGCACTGCTGCCATCTACCAGCCAACTACCATCAGCCTCTTGGCGATAGCTACCAGTTCGGCTGGGTGATTGTGTTGTAAAATCACCAATCACTTCTTCTAGAATATCTTCTAGTGTAATTAATCCTTTAAATTCGCCGTATTCATCTACCACCAAAGCTATACGTTCTTGGTTTTCTTGAAACTGTTGAATTTGCGTATAAAGTGGAGTGCCAGAAGGTACAAAATACGGCTCACTCATCACTTCTCGTAAATCTTCTTTGTTTAATTCAGCATCTTGCCGATGGGTGCGTAGCTGGTTAATGACTTTTCGCACATGAATAATACCAATAATCTCTTCATTATCGCCTTCACGCACAGGTAGGCGGGTGTGGTGGCTGTTAGATATACGCTGCATAATATCGTCAATAGCAGAATCAAAATCGATGACTTCAACCTGCGTATGTGCTGTCATCACATCGTCTACGGTAATTTTTTCTAAATCAAACAAATTAAGCAAAATGGTACGGTGTTTTTTGGGCATAAAATGCCCAGCATCTGTCACTATGCTGCGTAGCTCATCCATGGTAAGTGATTGAGCAGATTCACTAAAATTAACATTTACGCGCACCAGCTTTAGCAAGCCTTCTACAAATAAATTAATAATCCATACAAATGGATAAAGCACTTTGAGTAGCGGATAAAGTACATAACTACACATGATGCCTAGTTTTTCGGGGTAGGCTGCGGCGATCACTTTAGGGGATATTTCACTGAATACTAAAATGGCAAAAGTAACCGCCAGCGTGCCTATCATTAGCACCCATTCGCCTTCACCAAATAATTCGACAGTTATAATAGTAACTAGGGTAGCGGATGCGGCATTGGCAAAGTTATTACACAGTAAAATCACGCCCAGCAGTTTGTCTGTTTTGGCTAAAAGTGCGCTGGCAATGCGTGCACCTCGGTTGCCCTCTTTAACTAAATGTCGCAACCGATAACGATTGAGCGACATTAAGCTGGTTTCGGCTATTGAGAAAAAGCCAGAAATAAGTAGCAACAAAGCTAATATAGCCAGCTGCCAAGGAATAGGAATGTTATCCAATGAGAGTTAAATCAATAGTGATGACGAATTAGTGTAACCGATTTTGTTTTTAAAAACCAAGCCACTATCAAAATACAAAACTTTTAACGCTTTGTATTTTAAATAGTTATTTACTTATAAAACATAGCTTATATTAGTGCCAGTAAAAACTTATGGTGTTGCTTCTAGCTCTGCATCTGTTTGTTTCTTTTCAACATCACCAATTAAATTGGCGCGACTAACACCTAACCACATAGCAATAGGGCAAGCGACTAATACTGATGAGTAGATACCAAACAAAATGCCAATAGTAAGCGCTAGCGCAAAGTTATGTAACACTTCACCACCAAATAACAACATAGAGCCCACCATGGTTTGCGTCATAACATGGGTAATAACGGTGCGCGACATAGTGCGGGTAATAGCGTTATCAATCACTTGCACTACCGAGGCTTTGCGCATTTTGCGGAAGTTTTCGCGCACTCGGTCAAACACCACTACAGATTCATTAACCGAGTAACCCAGCACAGCCAAAATCGCGGCTAATACTGTCAGGTTGAACTCCCATTGAAAATAGGCAAAAAAGCCTAAAATAATCACCACATCATGCATGTTGGCGATAATTGCGGCAACTGCAAAGCGCCATTCAAAACGCACTGCCAAGTAAGCCATAATGCCTAAACATACAATTAGCAACGCAAGGCCACCATTTGAGTAAAGCTCTTCACCCACTTGCGAGCCAACACTTTCTACGCGACGAATTTCTGCCGATGAATCAGCCGTTTGCAAAGCTTTGGTGACAGTTTCTGAAAGCTGTGCAATAGACATTTCTTTTTTCAGTGGTAGACGAATCAGCACATCATGACTGGTGCCGAAGTTTTGCACGGTAACATCCTTTAGCCCAATAGAATCAACCGCTTTGCGAATGCTTTCAATATTAGCGGTTTGTGGATAGTTAACTTCCATCACCGTGCCGCCAGTAAAATCTACACCGTAATTTAGACCTTTAGCCCATAAAAAATAAACAGCTAATATAAACGTAATTAATGAGATAGCCGTTGTAATGCGGCCATAACTCATAAATGGTATATCTTTTTTAATTCTAAATAATTCCATAATGTGCTCTTAAATGTAACTGTTTTAGTTTATATAAAGCCCTAATTTAGGCTTTGTAAATTTGCCCGATAGAGAGCTTGCTTACTTTTTTGCGATAACCATAAATGATATTAACAATGGCGCGTGACACCAATACGGCACTAAACATTGAAGTTAAAATACCCAATACGTGCACCACGGCAAAACCTTTAATTGGGCCTGTGCCAAACATAAATAATGCCAAGCCAGCAATTAACGTTGTTACGTTTGAATCTAAAATGGTATCAAACGCTCTGTCGTAACCCGCATGGATACTGGCTTGTGGCGTATTGCCATTACGCAACTCTTCACGAATACGTTCATTAATCAATACGTTAGCATCAATCGCCATGCCCAATGCCAGCGCAATAGCGGCCAAACCAGGTAAGGTTAATGTGGCTTGCAACATAGATAACAAAGCGACTAATAACAACAAATTAATGCCCAATGCCAGTACCGACACGCCACCAAAAACCATGTAGTAAATGATCATCATGACTGAAATAGCGGCAAACCCCCACAAGGTAGAGTGCACACCACGCTTGATGTTTTCTTCACCCATGCTAGGGCCAACGGTACGCTCTTCAATAATTTCCATTGGGGCAGCCAGTGCGCCAGCACGTAATAGCAAAGCGATATCAGTCGCTTCTTGTGCGTTATTCATGCCAGAAATCTGCACGCTACCACCGCCAATTTCTTCGTTAATCGTTGGCGCTGTAATAACCTCAGTATTGCCTTTTTCTATAAGCAAAATAGCCATGCGCTTGCCTACGTTATCGCGCGTAACGTTTTTAAAAATACCCGCGCCACGGCCATCTAGCGTAACGTTTACCACAGATCCGCCCGTTTGTTGATTTACGCCAGGGCCAGCATCGGTAATGCGGTCACCAGTTAACACTACGTTTTTCTTAACCAGTATTGGACGGCCTTCGCGGTCTTTATACAATTCATCGCCAAATGGTACTTGGCCTTTTTCGGCAGCTTCTAGCGTTGCTAAGTCTTTTTTATCTTCATCCACTAAGCGAATCTCTAGTGTTGCAGTGCGACCTAATAATTCTTTCGCTTTAGCAGTATCTTGTACGCCTGGCAGTTGCACTACAATGCGGTCAAAACCTTGTTGTTGCACAATAGGTTCTGCTACACCTAACTCATTAATACGGTTATGCAAGGTTTGTAAGTTTTGCTTCAACGCAAACTCTTGAATTTTTAATTTAGAGGCCTCGCCAATGGTGGCGCTGAGCACCTGCTCTTTACCATCTGTTGATTCGTTATAGGTTAAATCGGGGTAATCTTTTTTTAATATTTTGAGGGCTTTTTCCAACTCAGTCTTATCGGTAAAGCGTACTTGTACCGATTGGCCTTCGCGGGTAATGCCAAAATAATTCACTTTTTCGCGGCGAAGCGCAGTACGAAAATCACCCACACTACTTTCAGCCGATTTATCTAGCGCCGCTTTCATATCTACCTGCAACAAAAAGTGCACGCCACCACGTAAATCTAGACCTAAATACATTGGCTTTGCGCCAATAGCCAATAACCAGCTTGGTGTTTGTGACAGTAAATTAAGTGCCACTGAGTAATCTTTGCCCAAGTTAGCAATTAACTTATCTTTAGCTTTGATTTGATCTTCTGGGTTATCAAAACGCACTTTCACGCCGTTAGCATCTAAAAAGATGCCATTAAATTTAATATTGGCTAAGTTAAGCGCAGCCTCAACTTTTTTAAGCAGCTCAGGATTAGCTTTTAACGAGGATTTAGCCGGTGATACTTGTACTGCAGGCGATTCGCCAAAAAAATTAGGAATGGTATAGAGCAAACCAATCAAAATGATAATACCAATTAAGGCATATTTCCAGGTAGGGTAACGATTCATGAGGTTGCTCTAAATGCTTAAAAAGTGATTAAAAATAACGAACCTGTTTAGGTTTAAGTTGTTGATTAAAAGTATTTAATTAAACTTTTAAATTAAATGCCTTTAATTGTGCCAGGTGGTAATAATGTTTGTACCGCATGCTTTTGCACGTTGATAGTTGTGTTAGTGGCAATTTCTATGCTTAAAAAGTTATCGCCTACTTTGGTTATTTTGCCAATCATGCCGCCAACTGTCGCCACTTCATCGCCTGTTTTTAGCGCATCAATCATGGCTTTTTGAAGTTTAGCTTGCTTCATTTGTGGACGAATTAGCATAAAGTAAAATAATACAAAAATAACAATAATGGGCAAAAAGCTCATTAAATCTCCACCTGCAGGTGAAGGTGCTGCGTATGCGTTGCTAATAAACATGCTTTTATTCCTAAATTAATTAACGATTAAATCAACATTTAATTTTAACACAGTCTTATTGAGATTGTAGTTGCGCGCGTTTTGCCGAAAACTCTTTTGTAAACGCTTCAAATGTGCCTGCCTCAATCGCGCCGCGCATGCCTTGCATTAGCACTTGATAATAGTGCAAATTATGGATGGTGTTAAGGCGTGCGCCTAAAATCTCGCCCACTTTGTGCAGATGATGCAAGTAAGCACGACTAAAATTTTGGCAGGTATAGCAAGCGCAATCTGCGTCTAGCGGCCGTATATCGGTTTTATAGCCAGCATTTTTAATTTTAATATCGCCATATTGTGTAAACAGCCAGCCGTTACGGGCGTTGCGAGTGGGCATTACGCAATCGAACATATCAACCCCTTGTGAAACTGCAGCCACTAAGTCTTCTGGCGTGCCAACCCCCATTAAATAGCGTGGTTTATTTTGCGGCATTTTGGGTGCGGTATAGGCCAAAATTCGTAACATATCTTGTTTAGGCTCGCCCACAGAAAGCCCGCCAATGGCAAAGCCGTCAAAATCAATATCGACTAAACCGGCCAATGAAACATCGCGTAAATCTTCAAACATGCCACCTTGGATGATGCCGAATAAGGCGTTGCTGTTGCCTCCATTCTCATTAACATGTGCATGTTTACTGCGCTTAGCCCAGCGCAAACTTAATTGCATAGAGTCATTAGCCTCTTTGTGGGTGGCGGGATACGGTGTGCATTCATCAAAAATCATGACGATATCTGAGTTAAGCACTTTTTGAATGCGCATGGACTCTTCTGGTGTTAAAAAGCAGGTGTCGCCATTAATTGGGCTTTGAAATTTCACGCCTTCTTCGGTAATTTTGCGCATTGCGCCCAAGCTCCAAACCTGAAACCCACCAGAATCCGTCAGAATCGGCTTATCCCAGCCCATAAACTTGTGCAAGCCACCATGCGCTGCAATGACCTCTAAGCCAGGGCGTAGCCACAGGTGAAAAGTATTACCAAGTACGATATGAGCGTCTATTTCTTTTAACTCTAATGGCGACATGGCTTTAACGGTGCCGTAAGTACCTACTGGCATGAAGGCTGGCGTTTGTAAATCGCCATGAGCTAAGTGAACGGTGCCACGGCGCGCAAGGCCGTCTTGTTTGTGTAAGGTGAATTGCATGGCTGAAATGGCTTGTTTAGAATTTAATTATTGAGGTATGATTTTATCATAGCGACACGCCTAACTTGGTAATTAGCCTAACTTAGCTATACTTGTTGAAATTAAACAGATGCTTAAAACTTGCTGAAAGTAGACATGACAAATAAAAACGATAATCGCCGTCCGCTTACTACGCGAAGCGCTGGCTGGGCAAAATGGCTGGCTAGTATTTTGGTGAAAGCCAATGTTTCACCTAATCAAATATCTGTGCTGAGCATTTTGCCTGCCCTGATAGGCGCATGGATGCTTCTTCGCAGCCCAACGCCTTTAATGATGGTGTTAATTGCGCTATGTATTCAATTGCGTTTATTGTGCAATATGCTCGATGGTATGGTGGCGATTGAAGGTGGCAAACAGTCTAATGTAGGTGTTTTGTACAACGAAATACCCGACCGTATTGCCGATTCGCTATTTATTGTGGCACTTGGGTATGCCATTGCCATGCCTTGGCTAGGCTGGTTAGGGGCTTTGTTGGCGGCAAAAACTGCTTACATTAGATTGTTAGGTGGTGCGAACGGTTTAAAACAAGATTTTCGTGGGCCGCTGGCCAAGCCACACCGCATGTTTGTGATGTCGCTTGGTTGTTTAATTGCCGCTGTAGAGTTGCAAATCAACGGTACTGTTTTTGCACTAATGGTTACCGCTTATGTGGTGGCAATTGGCTCTGGCATTACTTGCGCAACGCGCACGCTAGCCATAGCCAAACAGTTAAAGCAGGCTAAATAATGCTTACAACATTGGCGCGCTATGGCTTAATTGGGTTGGTTAAGTTGCTAGTAGGCGCCCAAGCGCGCTGGGTTGGTGCAGCGCCAAGCTCAACACAACAGGTTATTCAAACTATTTATTTTACTAATCATTCAAGCCATCTAGATACCTTGGCTTTATGGGTAGCATTGCCAGCGAAAATTAGGGCAAAAACACGGCCAGTAGCCGCCAAAGATTACTGGGGGAGCGGTTTAATTAAGCGTTTTATTGCGCTAAAAGTGTTGAATTGTGTGTTAATTGAGCGTGAGGTTTCTCGTCATAACGACCCATTAAAACCCTTGTTAGAAGCACTTGGCCAAGGGGATTCGCTGATTATTTTTCCTGAAGGCACGCGCCGTGCGCAAGTTGAGCCCAGTGATTTTAAAGGCGGTTTGTATCATCTGGCAGAGGCTTTTCCGCAAGTGCTATTAGTGCCAGTTTATTTAGATACTTTGCATCGCAGCATGCCCAAAGGCAGCATTTTACCTGTACCGCTTATATGCACCGTGCGGTTTGGTACGGCTATCAATTGGCAGGCGGATGAACACAAAAAAGTATTTTTAAGCCGCGCCCGCGATGCGGTTATTGATTTAATTTAGAAGCTTTATTGAGCTGGTTTTAGGATAAACAACATGCTTACCAACATTTTTACCGCATTAGAAACGCTTAACCCAGCACATAAATTTTACTGGTTAATAGGTGGGGTGGCCGCATTGTTGCTAGTGGCTAGTGCAATTGGCTGGGTGCTAAGCAGGCGTTTGTCGCGTCAACAAAATCCGACTGAAAAATCTATTAAACTAGTTAACAACTTGGTAAGCCGCGTCAATGCTTGGTGGGTAATGATAGCTGTTTTTGCGGTGGCTTTTTTGGCAGGTAAAATTGGCACTATTATTTTGTTTACGGCTATTTCGTATTTTGCGCTACGCGAATTTATAACGCTTACCCCAACGCGGGCGGGCGATCACCGTACTTTATTTCTGGCATTCTTTTTACTGATCCCACTGCATTATTATCTTATTTATATTGAGTGGTATTCACTATTTAGTATTTTGATTCCGGTGTATGCATTTTTGCTGATGCCTTCTATTGCTGTATTAGCGCATGACACCGAACATTTTTTAGAACGCGCTGCAAAGATTCAATGGGGCGTGATGATTTGCATTTATTGTATAAGCCACGCGCCTGCTTTGCTGTTGCTGCCAATACCTAATTTTGCTGGCCAAAATGCGCTGTTATTATTTTATTTTATGTTAATTGTTCAGCTAAGTGATGTGTTGCAATATGTGTTTGGTAATTTATTTGGTAAAACAAAAGTAGCACCCTTGGTTAGCCCCAATAAAACGCTAGAAGGCTTAATTGGTGGCGGTTTTAGTACCATTCTAATTGGTGCCGCAATGTGGTGGATTACACCATTTACTCCATTGCAAAGCGCAGGTATGGCTGCAATTATCGTTATAATGGGTTTTTTAGGTGGCTTAGTAATGTCGGCTATTAAACGCAGCTTGGGTGCTAAAGATTGGGGTAGCATGATAGAAGGGCACGGCGGCATGCTAGATAGAATGGATTCGGTGAGTTTTGCAGCGCCTGTATTCTTTCACTTAGTACGTTATTATTTTACGCCTTGATATAAGCTATACTAATTCAAACTTTATTTTAGAAAATTAAAGATGGCACAATCCAACATTAAACCAAAGCGCAGACAAGATGATAGCCTGCGCTCACGCGGTATTTACTTGTTGCCCAATTTGTTTACCTCGGCCGCATTATTTGCAGGTTTTTACGCCATTGTGCAGGCCATGAATAGCAATTTTGAGCACTCTGCGATTGCTATTTTTATTGCAATGGTGATGGATGGGCTAGATGGCCGTGTTGCCCGCATGACCAACACGCAAAGCGCGTTTGGTGCAGAATATGACAGCTTATCGGACATGGTTTCTTTTGGTGTTGCGCCCGCGTTAATTATGTATGTTTGGGCATTAAAGCCTATGGGTAAATTAGGCTGGATAGCGGCTTTTATTTATTGTGCGTGTGCAGCATTAAGGCTGGCGCGTTTTAACACTAAATTAGAAGACGATAGCCAAGATAAGCGCTACTTTCAAGGTTTGCCTAGCCCAGCCGCAGCAGCGTTATTAGCAGGCTTTGTCTGGGTGGCGTACGAATATAATGTAGATGGCCGCGAAATATTTTTTGGTGCCATTCAAATGAAGTGGCTGGCATGGGGTTTAACTATATTTGCCGCATTAAGCATGGTGAGTGATCTTAAATTTTACAGCGGTAAAGATATTAACTTAAAAGAAAGTGTGCCGTTTGTGGCTATTTTAGCGATTATGCTAGCCTTTGTTTTAATCTCGTACAGCCCGCCAGAAGTTTTGTTTACTGTGGTATTTGTGTATGCGCTATCGGGCTATTATTTGTGGGCAAAATCACAAGTTAAAAAACCAACTTTGCTTGAGTAATTTTTAAGATTTTTAATAACCTGCTTTAAATATTTAGAAATATCTGGAAACCTAGCTGGGCTTGTTAGCACTTGAAAACTTGATTAAACAACCCTATAATCAACTTATGTTGAATTCATTCACATTTCAAAACACTGCATTTTTTGCAGGCTTATTATTAAGCCTAGCAACACTGCGCACGCGCGCAGAATAAAACCCAACCCCATTTTAGTATTTTCGTACTCGCTGTTTTATATAACAGCAGGTAAAATCATTGTATTTGCAGCTTTAGCGCTTATTTAGCCTTGCTGCAGCATTAGGAACAAAAACCATGACAAGCATTTTAAGTAGTGAACCTAACAAAATAAATAATAATGAAATTATTATTTTTGATACCACCTTGCGCGATGGCGAACAAAGCCCAGGGGCATCGATGACCAAAGAAGAAAAAATTCGTATCGCCCGCCAGCTTGAAAAATTGGGCGTACATATTATTGAGGCAGGTTTTGCTGCTGCCAGCCCAGGTGATTTTGACTCTATTCACACCATTGCAGGCTTAATTCACAACTCGACAGTTTGCTCATTAGCACGCGCTAGCGAAAATGACGTGCGTCGTGCAGGTGAGGCGATTACCCCAGCCATGCAACATGCTGAAAAAAATGGCCGCATCCATACCTTTATTGCTACTAGCAAAATCCATATGGAAAATAAATTGCGCATGACTGAAGACCAAGTGGTTGAAAGGGCGGTGCAAGCGGTTAAGTGGGCTTTGGAATACACGCATGATGTAGAATTTTCAGCCGAAGATGCGGTGCGATCAGACATCGATTTTTTAGTACGTGTGTTTGACGCAGTAATTGAAGCTGGCGCTACCACCATCAACGTGCCTGACACCGTCGGTTATTCTATCCCTGCGCCATGGGGTGAAACAATGGCAACTTTAATTAAGCGTGTTAAACACTCGAATAAAGTAGTGTGGAGTACGCATTGCCATAACGATTTGGGCATGGCGGTAGCTAACTCATTGGCTGCCGTAATGGGTGGCGCCAGGCAGGTTGAATGTACAATAAATGGCTTGGGTGAGCGCGCAGGCAACGCCAGCTTAGAAGAAGTGGTGATGGCCATTAAAACCCGTAGTGATATTTTTAATTTAACCACACGCATCGATACCACGCAAATTGTACCAACTTCTAAATTGGTTTCTACTATCACTGGTTACCCAGTGCAGCCAAATAAGGCGATTGTTGGTGCGAATGCATTTGCGCACGAAAGTGGTATTCATCAAGATGGCGTATTAAAGCATCGCGAAACCTATGAAATTATGCGTGCCGAAGATGTAGGTTGGAACGCGAACAAAATTACTTTAGGTAAATTATCTGGCCGTAATGCGTTTAGAACACGCTTGAAAGAACTTGGCATTGAGTTGGATTCTGAAGATGCATTAAATGCAGCATTTGCGCGCTTTAAAGATTTGGCTGATAAAAAATCTGAAATTTTTGATGAAGACTTGCATGCGCTTGTAAGTGGCGAATTTTTGCACGAAGCCTCAGAAAATTATAAATTAGTGTATTTGCAAGTTGCATCTATTACAGGAGAAGTGCCGCATGCCATTATTACATTAAGCGATAACGGTATAGAAAAACGTGCTGAAGCCGATGGCGGCGGGCCAGTGGATGCCAGCTTTAAAGCTATTGAAAGCATGGTTAACAGTGGTGCAGAGTTGCAATTGTACTCGGTGAATAATATTACCAGTGGTACCGATGCACAAGGCGAAGTAACGGTGCGCTTGGCTAAAGGTGGGCGTATTGTGAATGGGCAGGGCGCTGATACTGATATTGTGGTGGCATCTGCAAAAGCGTATTTAAATGGGTTAAATAAATTGCACAGTAAATTAGAAAAGATGAATCCGCAGCTTTAATTTCCACAATCCAACAACCGTCATTCTGAGTAGGGCTTTTAAGGGGCGAAGAATCTAGTTTTAATGTGAGTTAAATTCTAGGTTTTTCGTTTCAGCCAGAATTGCGAGCATGATTTAACAGTGTTAATCATAAAAAACTGATGAAGTAATGAAAAAACAACCCCTATTAATTATCGTAGCCCTTTTCTGCACCTACTTTATTTGGGGTTCAACTTATTTGGCTATTAAGTTTGGCATAGAGAGCTTCTCGCCATTTTTAATGGCAGGTTTGCGCTTTACAGCAGCTGGGCTTATTTTATATGGCGTAATGCGCTATCTGGGCGCACCAAACCCAACACGGCAACAGTGGTTAGGGGCAACTGCAGTCGGCATTTTGTTACCTGCTTTGGGTAACGGCACGGTATGTTATGTGCAGCAAACTGTGTCATCTAGCGTTGCCGCACTTTCAATTGCTACTGCGCCTATTTGGATGGCGATTTTTTCATCTATTTGGGGGCATAAAATAAGCAGTCGCGAATGGCTAGGCATTGCGGTGGGTTTTGTGGGTATTGTGATGTTAAATGTTGGTGGTAGTTTACATGGCCAAATGTTTAGCGCATTTTTACTGGTTTTTGCTGCGGCAACTTGGTCGTTTGGCTCGGTTTGGGGCAAGCATTTAAGCATGCCAGCGGGCTTAATGGCACCTGCCTGCCAAATGTTGGCGGGCGGTATAGCATTGCTGATTTTTAGTGTAATACAGGGCGAGAGCTACCCTAGTATAATCAGCTTAAAATCATGGGGTGCGATGCTGTTTTTAATCGTGCTGGGGTCGATAGTGGCTTACAGTGCTTATCAATATTTACTTAAAACTGTGCGCCCCTTAGTTGCCAGCAGCAACACATTTGTTAACCCTGTAGTAGCCTTTTTTGTTGGTATTTGGTTGGCAAACGAGGTGGTAACGCCCATAGAATACGCCGCATTGGCGGTAATTTTGGTAGGTGTTTTTTTAGTGCTTTCAGCAGATACAGCAGTAAATAATCAAGAAAATTAATATGAATCAAAACTATACACAAAACCTTGCACTTTTTGACTTAGATAACACCTTGTTAGCAGGCGATTCTGACTACAACTGGAGTTTGTTTTTAATTAGCGAAGGTTTGTTAGATGCCCAAACGCACCATGATAGAAACGAACAGTTTTATGCGGATTATAAAAATGGTTGTTTAGATATTTTTGCGTTTTTGCAATTTCAGTTGCAGCCATTAAGCCAGCATAAGAAGTCATTTTTGGATGAGCTACATTTAAAATACATGCAAAAAGTTATTCGCCCTATGATGACCGATAAGGCACAAGCCTTGGTAAATCAACATAAAGCTGCTGGAGATTTGTGTATTGTCATCACCGCAACTAACAGTTTTGTCACTAAGCCAATTGCCACAGCCTATGGCATAGCGCATTTAATTGGCACAGATCCTGAAATGCGCAATGGTGAATACACGGGCGGTGTTTCGGGTGTTCCAAGCTTTCAAGAGGGTAAAGTAACACGCATTAACCAATGGCTGGCAGAGCGCGGGCAACAATTAAGTGACTTTGAAAAAAGCTATTTTTACAGTGACTCACACAACGACCTACCCTTAATGAAGCTAGTCACTAATCCTGTAGCGGTTGATGCCGATGTAACATTAGCGGCTTATGCTCAAGAGCAGGCCTGGCCTGCAATTAGTTTGCGCAAATAACTGTTTATACCTCATTCGGGGGCTTGTTAAGCATTCTCAGGCTATGTAGCGTAGCGACTATTGATTTTTAAAAGATTATTAATAGGTAAATACTATGGCTAAAAATATTATTTTTTGCGCAGACGGTACATGGAACGGTGCAGAAAACCAAAACCTAACGAATGTATTTAAGTTGTTTAATTTACTGCAAGGCACAGCGGTACCCCGCACCAGTTTTGAAGATATATCGGGTGATATCGTAGAGCAGGAAAAGTCACTGATACAGGGAATCCCCAATCTAAGACTTGCTGGGCAGGTTGCCAAATATATTAATGGCGTTGGTAATTCAGAAAATAAAATAAAAAAACTACTGGGTGGCGGCTTTGGTGCAGGTGTTATTGAAAGAATTGTGCGCGGCTATACCTTTATCTCTCGTAATTATGAGTTGGGCGATCACATATTTATTATCGGCTTTAGTCGTGGGGCTTATACCGCACGCGCATTGGCAGGCTTAATCGTATCGCAGGGATTAATTGCCAATAAATTTAATCGCGGTGCTGCTGAATCTTACAAACTGGGTACGCGCGCGTGGTATCACTACAGAAAAACTGTTAAAGACCCTAACTTATTGGCTGATTTTTCTAGTTCGGTGATTAATCTAAACGTATGGGATTTTCTAAATGAAGGTCAGCTAGACAAGGCCGATTTTATTAACAATATACCAGTTGCCGCTGTTGCAGTGTGGGATACCGTTGGTTCAATGGGTATTCCAGAATTTGATGCGGCTGAAAGCCGTTTAATTGATGCGTTTAGATTTGCGGATATCGTGCTCAGCACCAAAGTTAAACAGGGTATTCATGCAATTGCATTGGATGAACAAAGATTGTTGTTTACACCAACATTATGGGATGCTGCACCTAATGTGGTGCAGATGGTTTTTCCTGGGGCGCATGCAGATGTTGGTGGCGGCTACCCAATTGCCAATAAAGAATCTGGTTTATCGGATGGTGCATTGCTGTGGGTAATAGAGCAGCTGCAACAGCAAGGCGTAAAATTTAATGATGATGTAAAGTTGATTGTGCCTGATGCTACTGCGCCAGCACACAAAGAATGGAAAAACTTAACCACTGGTAAAGGCTTTAGAGTATTTAGCCCTCAAGCCAAGATTCTTGCACATGCATCGGTAGCTACGCGCAAAAATTTAACAGCTGTTATCCATGCAATAGGTGAAGCGGCAATAAAATATAACCCAAAAAATTGGTTAAATTAAGGCTGTTTAATGAATGCTAGTGAAGCTAGCGATTTAATAAAACTTCTAAAATAAATTTACTGCCAAGATAAGATAAAAGCAATAGTACAAAGCCAATAAGCGTCCACCTAATTGCTTTTATGCCGCGCCAGCCATATTTGTAGCGGCCATACAGTAACCAGCCGTAAATAACCCAAGAAGCGATTGAGAAAATAGTTTTATGGTTAAGCTTAAGCGGGCTGTTAAATATTTGTTCGCTAAACAGCATGCCACTTAATAAGGTGAATGTCAGCAAAATAAAGCCGACCGTAATTACCCGAAACAATAAGCTCTCCATTACCATTAATGGTGGAAAGCTAGGCAGTTTTATTAAAGTAACTTTGTTGTGCAGGTTTCGCTCTGCCACTGCCATTAATAGGGCGTGTAAAGCGGCAAATGTGAATAGGCTATAAGCCAAAATTGCAATGCCTATATGTGCCATAAACAAGCCTTCGTGGGCGGTGGGCAAATAATGGTTTTTAATGGCAAATGCAGGCAACACTACGAAAATTGCAGCGGGCGGCAGTACAAAAGCTTGCAGGCTATGCAGTTGATGCTTTAAATTCGCCAGCCAATAAATAAGCGCAGTTAACCAAAAAATAGCCGATAACGCGAAGTAAAAGCCTAGATTGATACTGCCAACGCTAAAAATATCGCGGTATAACAACCAGCCGTGCAGCATTAAACCCAACGCTATCATGGCAGAATGTAACTTTAGTGACTCTATATTAACTGCCACTTTAGCAGTGCGCCAAAAATCAGCCGCCACCGCCAAATAAATAAAACTAACCACTAAATACGGAATTAAATGAACCATAGCGCAATTATGGCAAAAGTCTGCCAAAGTGCATAGCTAGATATAAAGAATCGTCTCGCTTGATGTAAAATTAGGCAAATTCAAATAGGTTGTAAAAATTATGTTAGAAAACTTAACAGGTAGGCTTCAAGGTGTTATTAAAAATTTGCGCGGCCAAGCGCGGCTAACTGAGGATAATATTGCCGATGCAATGCGCGAAGTGCGCATGGCCTTACTAGAAGCCGATGTGGCGCTGCCTGTAGTAAAAGATTTTATTGCTAAAGTTAAAGAGCGTGCTAACGGTCGCGAGGTATTGCAAAGTTTAACGCCAGGTCAAGCCGTGATTGAGGTGGTAAATGCCGAATTAACTGTGCTGATGGGTAAAGCGAACGTAGGCCTGAACCTCGCCGCGGTACCACCTGCAATTATTTTGATGGCGGGTTTACAAGGCTCTGGCAAAACCACTACATCAGCAAAGCTAGCCAAATTACTTAAAGAGCAAAAGAAAAAAGTATTGCTAGCCAGTGCCGATATTTATCGACCTGCAGCGATTGCGCAATTGCAAACGCTGGCTAAACAGCTTGGTATTGATTGCTTTGAAAGCAATGCCTCGCAGAAGCCCGTCGATATTGCCTTGCAGGCCATCGATTTTGCTAAGAAAAATTATTATGATGTGATGATTTTTGACACCGCAGGCCGCTTGGGCATCGATGAAGCGATGATGGCAGAAATAAAAGCGCTGCATGCTCTACTAAACCCAGTTGAAACGCTATTTGTTGTTGATGCCATGCAAGGGCAAGATGCAGTCAATACAGCTAAAGCTTTTGGTGATACCTTACCGCTTACTGGCGTAGTGCTTACAAAACTAGATGGCGATGCTCGTGGTGGTGCGGCGTTATCTGTGCGACACGTAACGGGTGTGCCAATTAAGTTTATTGGTGTTAGCGAAAAAGTGGATGGCCTAGAGCCATTTTACCCAGATCGTATGGCAGGCCGCATATTAGGCATGGGCGATGTGCTGGGCTTGATTGAGCAGGCGCATAAAAATGTAGATATGGCTGAGGCGCAAAAAGTCGCCGATAAAATTAAGTCTGGCAGTAAATTTGATTTAGAAGATTTTAAAAGTCAAATGAGCCAAATGCGTAAAATGGGCGGCATGGGTGCGCTGATGGATAAAATGCCTGCGCAAATGGCCAATATGGCAGCCAAAGTAAATAATGAAGATGCCGATAAATCACTACGCCGCATAGAAGGTATTATTAACAGCATGACGCCGCTAGAGCGCAGAAAGCCTGAGTTAATCAAAGCCACCCGTAAAAAACGTATCGCAGCAGGCAGCGGCGTACAAGTGCAAGAGGTGAATCGTTTGCTGAAACAATTTGAAGAAACGCAAAAGATGATGAAGATGTTTAGCAAAGGCGGCATGGCCAAAATGATGCGTGGCATGGGCAGCATGATGGGTGGTAAATTGCCTGGTATGCGCTAGCAGATAGCATCACTTTTAATGATTTGTAAAAGTTCAACAATTGAATATAAATAAAGGTGATAAATAGTCAATTTATTTGTATGTTTTGCATTGACCAAACCCTTAGTTTCTTGCATAATTGCGCCCTTTCGTGGGTAATGTGATTAAGCACGAAAAGTAAGTTACCAGTATTTAGATTTACCCATTTAGAAGCATGCAACAAAACAATGGGGCGTTAGCTCAGCTGGTAGAGCAGCGGACTTTTAATCCGTTTGTCGTGGGTTCGATCCCCGCACGCCCTACCAAATACAAAGCCTAGTCAGAAATGACTAGGCTTTTTTGTTTTAAACTGTGTAGCTAAAGTGTAACTGTCACGCGATGCGCTTTCCTGTTAACTTCTCACTTAAGTTGGGCATAGTCAATCAATCCCTATATAGGCCGTTCGGCTCATGCATTGACATACCTT
>JANMNC010000099.1:0-3200 GCA_031373695.1 Methylotenera sp.
GCCATATAAAATGTTGTCGCGCACGCTGCGGTGTAGTAATGACGTATCTTGTGTAACCATGCCAATACTGGCGCGTAGACTATTTTGCGTAACTGCTTGCACGTTTTGATTATCGATTAACACGCACCCTGCCTCAACCTCATAAAAGCGTAATAGCAAATTAACGATAGTAGATTTACCCGCGCCAGAGCGCCCTACCAAGCCTACTTTTTCGCCCGCTTTAATGGTTAAGTTTAGATTTTTTAATACTTGCTTATGCTGATCGGTGGCTGTTCGGCCATAGTTAAAATTCACCGCATTAAAAACCACTTCACCCTGTTTAACCAGCAATGGTTTTGCATTTGCCGCGTCATTGATATTATTGTGCATGGTGAGTGTGTTCATGCCATCTTGCACAGTACCAACTTGCTCATACAGCGATGTCATTTCCCACATCACCCAATGCGAAACGCCATTTAAGCGTAGCGCCATAGCAGTGGCCGCCGCTACGCCACCCACCGTCACCTCTCCCATACTCCATAGCCATAATGCGGTTAAGCCAGTAGCAATAATCAGTAGCATATTCAATATATGGTTGATGATTTCGACCGAGCTAACTAGCTGCATCTGACCGTGTACCGTGCCTAAAAATTCATGCATGGCATGTTTGGCATAACTAGCCTCTCGCCCTGCATGGCTAAACAATTTAACTGTGCTAATGTTGGTATACGCATCTGTAATGCGGCCTGTCATTAAAGACCGCGCATCAGCTTGGCGTTGCGATGTTTTACTTAATTTGGGCACAAAATAACTGAGCGATATGACATAACACACTAGCCACACCAAAAATGGAATAGTAATCAGTGGATTAAAATAACCCACAATGGTGACCATGGTGCCAAAATACACCACCACGTAAATCATGATATCGGCCACAATAAACCACACATCGCGCACCGCCAGCGCAGTTTGCATCACCTTTGCCGCCACGCGCCCTGCAAATTCATCTTGGTAAAAACTCATGCTTTGGTTAAGCATTAATCTGTGAAAATTCCAGCGCAAGCGCATGGGAAAATTACCTGCCAAGGCTTGATGCTTAAATAACGTTTGCAGCACAATAAATACGGTACTTGACAGTAAAACCACCGCTAAAATAATTAAATGATCGCCTTCCTGCTGCCACATCTGTTGCGGTGAAATGTTACTAAGCCAATCCACCACTTTACCCATCATGGCAAACAATAAGGCCTCAAATGCACCGATTAAGCCTGTAAAAACTGTCATGCCCAACAAATACGGGCGCATACCTTGGGTGCAATCCCACGCAAATTGCCAGAAATTTTTAGGTGGCGTAGTAATTAAACTATCGGGGAAAGGCTTGGCAAGTTGTTGAAACCATTTATACATGAGAATTTTGACTGTTTTCTGTAAAAGACATTATTACTTTATACGAGTGACAATTTAAAGAATAGTGCTGAAGTATTAGGTTAAATCTATCTGATGATTCTGAATCTGAAGTTTTATATTGGGCGAAGAATGCAGACTTTAGCTCACGTTACAACTGTATTTGCGCCATGCTTATACTGACGAAATTAGCTTACGTTTATGCTGATAGATTTATAATCGTGCAAACCGCTTCAGCCGCTATACCTTCGCCGCGCCCAGTAAAACCCAACTTTTCAGTGGTGGTGGCTTTTACATTCACTTGATTGAGCATAATTTGGCAATCGGCGGCTATGTTGTTGCACATTTGAGCAGTATGCGACGAAAGCTTAGGCGCCTCACAAATCACGGTGGCATCAATATTATTTACCACGTAATTTTGGGCATGCAAAAGCGCCACAACATGCCTTAAAAGCACACGCGAATCGGCATTTTTATAGGTGCGATCACTGGGCGGAAAATGCTTGCCAATATCGCCCATTGCAGCTGCACCCAATAACGCATCGCAAATTGCATGCAATAAAACATCGGCATCCGAGTGGCCGTCTAGGCCTTTATCGTATGGCACATCCACACCACCAATAATGCATTTTCTACCAACAACCAGTGCGTGCACATCAAATCCGTGGCCAATACGCATTATGTATTCACCTTATTAATTTCAGCGCTCAATAACGCCTCTAAAAAAGTTAAATCTTGCAGATAAGTGACTTTTAAATTACGTAACTCTCCCTGTACTAATTTTGGCTTTAGGCCAAGTGCTTCAATCGCCTCGGCTTCATCTGTTGGCACGCCAATATTAGCCTGTAAAGCTTGTTTAAGGTGGCCGTAACGAAACATTTGCGGGGTTTGCGCTTGCCATAAATTTTCACGCGGAATAGTTTTTTCGATACGACTTTCTAGCCCGCCAAATTTTAGGGTATCAGCCACAGGCATAGCTAATAAGCCACCCACCGCATCATTTTGCAGGGTATCTAATAAATGATTAAGTAACCGTTGTGTTAACCCTGGTCGCGCCGCATCGTGTACTAATATCCAATCATCATTTGCAACACCGCCTGCAATATCTAATGCCTGCAAAGTTTGCAATACCGTTTTAGCTCTGGTTTCGCCACCTGTGTAATGTAGCTTAAGTTTACTAGCTGGGTCTGGCGTTAAGCTACGCCAAAAAATATCATCTGAGCTTAAAGCCACATGAATTTGACTAATACGAGGGTTGTTAAAAAAAACCTGAATGCTATGTGAAATCATAGGCTTGCCTGCTAATGGCATATATTGCTTAGGCAACACATTTGCTGCGGCACATGCACCATCTTCGCCAACATTATTAAGCATACGACTGCCAACACCTGCAGCAGGGATAATTACATGAAAAAATGCCATGCTTTATTTTAGCATGGCGTTAAATGCAAACAGATAATTGAAACCTTAAAAATTAAAACTTAATCGTCTGCAGTAGCTGATATTTTGTGAATGCTTAAGTCTGCACCATCAAACTCTTCTTCTTGTGTCATGCGTATGCCGCATATTTTTTTAAGGCCACCATACACAATCACCCCGCCAATAAAAGCAATTAACACACCTAAACTGGTGCCAATTAGTTGCGACATAAAGCTTATACCACCCAAACCACCTAGCGTTTTAGCACCAAATATGCCAGCAGCCAAACCGCCCCAAGCACCGCATAAACCATGCAATGGCCACACACCTAATACATCATCAACTTTTAAGCGGTTTTGTGTCATGGTAAAGGCCCACACAAACAAGCCACCTGCAAC
>JANMNC010000126.1:0-21430 GCA_031373695.1 Methylotenera sp.
TTAAGCGTTGGTTTCGCGCTGGGGTGGGTGCAACAAATGCGCGGTGCACATTTTTTGTTTCATACCCTGTGGTCTACATGGCTGGCGGCTTTTGTAATTGTAATCATGTTAAGTATGACCAAACAGCTAAATAAAGCTGCTTAATACAAGCGCATTATTAGCGTAAGACCAACTTAACAGCCAAATCTAGCTTATGGTTAAATTAAACTAACAATTTAATCTTCAATATCCCAACGCACCATCATGGCATGATCTTCGTGCGGTAAATTATGGCAGTGCATCACGTATTTGCCAGTAAAGTCGCGAAAGCGCATAAAAATCTCAATTTCATCATCGGGTAGTAGTACGTACACATCTTTACGCCCACGCTCATGCGGTGCTGGCGCTACGCCATTACGTTTTAATATTCGGCCCTCTTCAAAGTGAATATGTACTGGGTGTGCCCAGCCATCGCCACCGTTACGTAATACCCAAATTTCTGCGCTACCTTTTTTAGGTTTTGCCCGCGGATTAGTGATGTTAAACACTTGATCATTTACTGTCCAAACACCATTTTTGCGCGCAAATTCCCAAGTACGCCTTGCAGAAACTTCTGTTAAATCAATTGGTGGTAACTCGCGCATAAATGTTGTAGCTGTTAATACGCGTGAGTTATCTGGTGCGCTAGGGTTGCGATCTACAATAAATTTTAAAACTTGATCACCTGGGGTTCTAATATCTTTGGGTTTGCGCGTGTTTTCTTGACGTAGGCGATTCACCAAAAACACTTCACTACCAATTGGAAAAGCCGAGAAATCAACAATAATATCGCCACGTTCTGCCATACCAAGGTTGATTTTGGTTTGGTTCATGAGCGGATACTCAAACAAATTGCCATCATTTGAAATGTGAATAAACGGTTTTACTTTGCCGTTATGCACCAAATAAAATTCATAGTATCTAGTTGGGCCACCATTAAGCAAGCGCAAACGGTATTTGCGACGTGCTACTTTAAAAAATGGTTTAATCTTGCCGTTAACTACTACCATGTCACCCAATGCGCCTTCAGGGCTCATTTGGTCATAAAATTGCATGCCGTTGGCATCAAAGCGCATATCTTGAAACATGATAGGCACATCGTAATCACCACTTGGTAATCTAATGGCTTTGGGGTTATTAAAATCGTTTTCGTTGCCAGAATCAGTTTCATCAAATAGCAAGTAAAATCCAGCCAGCCCTTTCACAACATTGGGGCCAGTAGAGTCAAGCGTATGGTCGTGATACCAAAGTGTGCCAAGTGCCTCACGTGGGTCGCCAATGGCATTTGGGTCGCTTTCGCGAGATTCATCATAGCCCGCATAAACATTGGGGTAGCAGTGGTCTTTATAAACGCCAGGGCTAGATAATGTAGGCCCAGCCTTGTTTGGGCTAAAGTAATCTCCTGGAAAACCATCGCTCTCTGACGGCGTATGCAGGTTATGCAAATGCATAGAAACCTCAGGCGAACCAAAACCTACATGGTTTTGTGGCAACTCGTTATATAGCCTAGTGATAACAGTTCTGCCGTAACGTGCATGAAACGTGGGGCCCGGATACAAGCCATCAAAGCCCCATATATTTTGTGCAGGATAAGCGGGGTTAAACACGTGTAACTGTTGTTTAACATGCAGTTCGTAAGTGTCGTGGTTATCATCACCCACAGGATAAAAATCATCAAATCGCTGAATGGGGTTGCGGCCACACTCACCAAGCTCATTGTTGCTAACTGCTTGGGTTGGTGGAGTTAGCTCAGCAATAGGGGCTTTTGCCTGATAAACGTATGCAGGTATCGATTCTTTCCATGAAACTACTGGCGGACTTGGCGGATAGATAAGAGCAGTGGGCAGCGTCTCATCTTCAGCCCCACCTTTAGCCATGGTATCTTTTTGCGTAGTTAATGCTAGCGTACCTGCAGCCAATGAGAATTTTAGTAAGCTTCTTCTTTTTTCATCAGCCGGTTCAGATTCATCTGTATGTGCATCATTTACCGCATCTTTATCTTCTAACATAAGGCCTCCAACTTGCTTTAGTTTCTTGCTTGTAAACTATTTTTACGTTGTGACTGAAGCCATGTCCGCATGTCTTATAACCTGCAGTATAGATTCTGGGTTTCCTAGGGCAGGTGCCATCATCCAACGGTTATAAGCGTCATGACCTATTCTTACCACACCCGCATGCTGGCTACGATTTGCATCTGCTATTGGGTCAATATCATAAAAGCCTAGCTTTCTACGAATCACTTCAATATCAGCATAACTGCCCGTTAAAAATTGCCAACCTGGGCCAACATTGTGGTCTTGGGCGTATTTTTTAAGCACTTTTGGCGTATCAAAATCGGGTACTAGCGTAATAGAGTACATATGGATATCTCGCCCAATGCGCTCACCCAAAGCCATTTGCACAGCCCGCATATTGGCAGTGGTAATGGGGCATACACCTTCGCTACACTGGGCATACATCATGTTAATGACCACAAATTTATTTTTAATAAGATCGTCATAAAACCTTAACTGCTGACCAAGGTGATTGGTAAGTAATGAGTTAGGAAAATAACTAGCACCATGCGTAGGGCCAGCAGTAGTTGCATTCTGGTTTATTTGTGGTTTTGCCCCAAATATAAAAGCCCCCGCAGATGCAGCTACAACGCCAAGCCCACCTAACATTTGTCTACGTGTTATCATAAAATTATGGCCTTATTAACATGACAATTTTCCCCATCAAAATAATTTTTACTTATTCATTACTTTTATTTTGTTTAGGTTATCAAACAGTATTCCTGTAGATTTTTTAGGCAATACCATAAATAGGCTATTGCTTTTTTGTTGAATTTGTGATTTGTAATTTAGTGGTTGAAAATAATTAGAAAGAAGATTTTTTATGCGGCACTTTTTAAATAAGAACGGGTTATACACAGTCAGGTTAGCAAGATTATGTTAGACAAATTCATACAAAGTCCGCTAATGCAATTAGGCAGCGTTAAAACGCAAACACAAGCTATTTTGCTAACTGCATTGTTTATTATGCTTACTGGCAACCAAGCGCTTTTTAGCAGAATTTTGGAAGTGTATCCTGCTGGTTTTAAAAATTTAGCGTTTTTAATTTCGCTAACACTATTTTTTAGCGGCTTAACTACTTTGTTTTTGTTGGCTGTTTGCCATGGCAAATTTACACGCTGGCTGTTGGCGTTTTTTCTCATTGCAGCGTCACTTGCCGCGTATTATATGGATCAGTTTGGTGTGATTGTCGATGTGGTGATGCTCGATAATATTGCGCAAACTAATCCGCAAGAGTTCGCAGGCTTAGTAACGCCAATGTTTGTATTTAGGGCGATAGTGTTTGGTTTTATACCCGCTTGGTTGGCAATTAAATACACGCCTACAGCCCGCGCATTAACTGCAGAATTAAAATCTCGCCTGATTACAATGGGCATAATATTATTGCTGCTGATTGTGGCGGTGGTGCCGTTTACCGCAGGCTATAGCTCATTTATTCGTGAGCACAAAGTGACACGATTTTATGCTAACCCAACTTACTTTACGTACTCGATATTCAAATACGCGCAAGAACAATTAAAACCAGCACCGTCGACAGTAATCAATAAAGTGGCGCAAGACACGGTAAATATTGATACCCAAAAACACCACGAGTTGGTGATTATGGTGGTGGGTGAAACAGCGCGCGCTGATCGATTTTCGCTTAATGGCTACAAAAAACTCACTAACCCATTATTGGCAAAAGAGAACATTGTCAGCTTTAGCAATGTAAGCTCATGCGGTACTTCAACAGGCGTTTCGGTGCCGTGCATGTTTTCTGTGCTTGGCCGCGAAGACTATGACAAAGAAAAAGCCTTGCACACAGAAAATGCGCTTGAATTACTGTTTGAAAACCAAGTACAAATATTGTGGCGCGACAATAATTCAGATTCAAAAGGTGTGGCAACAAGGCTTAAATACGAAAATTTTAAAACGCCCACCTTAAACCCAGTGTGCGATGCTGAATGTAGAGATATTGGTATGTTAAGTGGTTTAGACCAATACATAGCAGCCAGAAAAGACCAAGATATTTTAATTGTGTTGCATCAAATGGGTAACCACGGGCCAGAGTATTACCGACGTTATCCAGCAGAATTCGCGCAGTTTAAACCCATGTGCATGACAGGTGAGTTGCGAGATTGTAGTCAAGAAGAGATTGATAATAGCTACGATAATGCGATTTTATACACCGATTATTTTTTATCAGAAGTGATTAAATTTTTAAAAAAATATGATGGCACGCACGAAACCGCCATGCTGTACGTATCTGACCATGGCGAATCGTTAGGTGAAAAAGGCTTTTATTTGCATGCTGCACCCTATGCCTTTGCGCCCAAAGAGCAAACCCATGTGCCAGCAATCATATGGATGGGACAACATTTTGATTATTCTACCGAGCAAGCAAAACCATTTAAAGATTATCCGCTAAGTCATGATGACGTGTTTTGCACTTTACTGGTAGCGTTTGAGTTGCAATCAAAAACCTGCAAAAGCAAGCAGCCAATGTTGATGCAAAATAATGATTTTAAGGCAGCCGCACAAGTTAAATAGAAAATTATTACTGGCTTAAAAATTACTATTAAAAAGCATGCCCTGCAAGCCGCATAGATATTGGCTTGCAGGGCATGCTTTTATGTTCTATTTTGTACAAGTATTAAACATTAAAATAAAAGGTTTTTCGCGTTAAAATAGCGCCAATTCAAACAGTTGGCATTATTGTATTAAGTTATGGCATTAAAAATATTTGAGATTTTTCATTCACTGCAAGGCGAGACTTCGCGCTTTGGCTTGCCTACTGTGTTTGTGCGCCTTACTGGCTGCCCCATGCGTTGCACTTATTGCGATACTGAGTATGCGTTTAGCGGTGGCAGTAATATGGAAATTGCGGCTATTTTGGCCAAAGTTGCAGAGTTTGGTACCAACTATGTCACCGTAACAGGTGGTGAGCCGCTTGCCCAAAAAGAATGTCATGTGCTGCTTAAAGCTTTGTGCGATGCAGGCTACAGTGTATCGCTTGAAACTGGCGGCGCGATGGATATTGCACCTGTAGATAAACGCGTTTCGGTAATTTTAGATATTAAAACGCCTGCATCAAACGAAGATAAAAATATGCTTTGGGCTAATTTGGCCCACGTAAAAAGCACAGATGAAATTAAATTTGTGTTGTGCAACCGCGACGATTACAACTGGGCAAAAACCAAAATGGCAGAACTTAAAATGACTGAAATTTGCCCCGTTTTATTTTCGCCCAGCTTTCACGATTTAAGCGCGACCGAATTGGCTGGTTGGGTTCTGCAAGATCAATTACCTGTTCGCATGCAAATACAGCTTCACAAAATTCTTTGGGGCGAAAAGCCAGGCGTTTAAATATGCAGACTATTACTAAAAAAGCCGTTGTTTTACTATCGGGCGGGCTAGATTCTGCCACTTGCCTTGCCATTGCAAATGCGCAGGGCTTTGATTGTTACTGCCTAAGCTTAGATTATCACCAGCGCCACATTGCCGAACTGCAAGCCGCGCAAAATATAGCATTGCAATTGGGCGCGAAAATGCACAAAACAGCGCAGCTAGATTTAAGCTTATTTGGTGGGTCCGCCCTTACTGATAATAATATTTCTGTGCCAGAAACCGCTGAAAATCTTGTTATTCCAGCGGGTATACCAGTAACTTATGTGCCAGCACGCAACACCATTATGTTGTCTCTTAGCCTAGCTTGGGCTGAGGTTTTAGGTGCGCAAGATATTTTTATTGGTGTTAATGCGCTAGATTATTCGGGCTACCCCGATTGCCGTGGCGAATATGTGCAAGCTTTTCAGGCAATGGCGAACTTAGCCACTAAAAGCGCGGTTGAAGGCCAACAAATTACTGTGCATGCGCCACTGATTGATATGACTAAAGCTGAAATAATTGCTCTGGGAACCAAGCTGGGCGTGCCTTACAGAGCTACTGTTTCATGCTATCAAGCCGATACGCAAGGCCGTGCTTGTGGTAAATGTGATTCTTGCCGATTGCGTAGAGATGGCTTTAAGCAAGCCAATATCTCAGACCCTACTATCTATTGCGACTAACTTATTTAGTTTTAACTTTTAAGCAAAGTTTACAGCCTTACACTTAGCCTTCTTAATCTACTGTAATTTATAGTAGATTAATCTACAGTATCTCAATTCACAGTGCCTCAATCTACAGTACTTATACATCCACAAACACCCCATTTGGGGGATAGTTAAAACGCAAGCTAGCTACTAAAATCATTCGTTGCAACAAATTAATTTACTCAATTAAGGGGTCAACCATGAATTTAAAATTAGCAGGTTTTTCACTAGCTGTTTTATCAACAGCATTTTCAATCAATGTTAACGCGGCTTGCAATGATATTAGTTACAGTGCTTTAACTAATGCAGCCGAAAGCGTGCTGGCTTCTGGCGGTACCGATGGCCTTGAGCTTAACATGTGGGTTACTTTTGTAGATGAAACTGGCAAAGTGTGTGAAGTAACCACTACTGGCTCTACTGGTAATTTGGCGAGCCGCGATGAGTGGTTAGGTAGCCGTGTTATATCAGCACAAAAAGCTAATACAGCTAACGCATTTAGTTTAAATGGTTTATCAATTTCAACAGGTGCCTTATATGCAGCTGTGCAGCCAGGTGGTAGTTTATTCGGTTTACAAGAATCTAATCCCGTAGATGCAGCTGCAGCTTACAGCGGCAGTGCCAATAGTTACGGCACAAAATATGATGCACTCAAAGGCAAGCGTGTTGGTGGTGTTAATGTATTTGGTGGCGGTTTAGCGGTGTATAAAAATGGCGTTAAAGTGGGCGCCATTGGTGTGTCTGGCGATACCTCTTGTACCGATCATGCGTTTGCGTGGAAAGTGCGTGAATTGCTAGGTTTAGAAGGCTCGCCAGCTAATGTGGTAGAAAAGCTAAATTTAACTGATACCTTTGCTGGCTTGGGTGATCACCCACACTGTGGTGGTGATGCTAATCTTGATAACCAAGCAGCATTTGGTTTTCAATAATTTGGCAATATAGATAATAAAACCTCAGTTAACTGGGGTTTTATTATTTGCAGTAATGGCTTCTTTTAGCTTTTCCACATAACTATAAAATTGCCATATAATTTCTGTAGGGTAACAACTTGGGGTTGGTTATGAAATATTGCATGACACAACATCGCATGGCGCGGCCTACATTGCTAAAACAAGGCTTAATACAACAAGGCTTTACGCTGCTAGAATTATTAGTGGTTATGGTCATTATTGGTTTGCTTGTGGGTTACGTTGGCCCGCGTTATTTTAATCAGCTGAGTAAATCAGAAGTAAAAGCGGCTAAAGCGCAAATGAATGCGTTAAGAAAAGCGCTAGATGTCTATCGTTTAGATAACGGCAGTTATCCAGATCAAGCCGCAGGGCTAAATGCGCTAATGGTTGCGCCGCAATCGGCCACAAAATGGCAGGGCCCCTATTTGCAAAAAAATATCCCAACTGATCCATGGAGTCATGCTTATATTTATCGCATACCCGGTGAAAAAACCGAGTTTGATTTGCTGTCATTAGGTGCAGATGGCAAACCTGGTGGCGCAGATGAAAATGCCGACATTACGGATTAAATAGCCATGCAATATCAACTACGTGTTTTGCGCGATGGCCAGCCACCCTATCAGTTTGCTGTTGAAGCAAGCACTATCGAAGATGCGCGCAATAAGGCAGAGCAGCAAGGTTTAACGGTGTTGCAAGTTAAATCGCAAGCAGCTACTTTTGGCTTAAAGCTATTAAGCCCACAAACTGCACAATTTCCGCTCATTTTATTTTGCCAAGAGTTTCGTGTGCTGTTTGATGCAGGTTTATCGGTAATGGATGTACTAGAAACTTTGATAGCCAAAGAAACCAGTACCAACACAAAGTTAACCTTACAAAGCTTATTAGATGCCGTCAATGAAGGTAAAACATTGTCGCAAGCCATGATGCTACAAGCTAACGCTTTCCCCAGTTTATTTGCCGCAACTATTGGTGCGGCAGAAACTACGGGCGATTTACCTGAGGCTTTATTGCGCTATAGCCAATATTTAGAAAACGTTGATTTACTTAAAAAACGTATTATCAGCGCCTCAATTTACCCAGCAATTGTGGTGAGTTTTGGCTTGCTAGTATTGGCTTTTTTAATCGTGTTTGTAATACCTAAATTTAGTAAAATTTACGAAACACAAATTAATAATATATCGACAAGTACGCAGTTTTTGCTGAAGTTAGGTACATTTTCGCAACAGTATGGCGCATATATTCTGATTTTATTGGTAATTTTAATACTATTTTTAGTGACATTGTTTGCGCGCCCAGACATGCGTGCTAAGTTTTATGATGCCATATGGAAGCTGCCTTTTTTTGGTGAAAAAGTCAGGGTTTATCATTTGTCACGGTTTTATCGCACTTTTTCAATGCTGCTTAAAAGCGGTATTCCCGTCATGAGCGGCTTAGCCATGGTTGATAGCCTGCTAGGCGCAGGTTTAAAAGTTAATTTGCAGCAAGCTAAAAAGCACATCGCAGAAGGCGTATCGTTTTCGCAGGCTTTATCTCAAGCAGGTTTAACTACGCCAGTTGCATTACGTTTATTTAATGTGGGCGAAAAAACAGGCACTTTAGATAAAATGATGGAGCGTGCTGCTAGCTTTCATGAAGATCAAATGATGCGTTGGGTAGACCGATTCACCAAGGTTTTTGAGCCAGCCTTAATGGCAGTCATTGGTATTTTAATTGGTGGTATTGTCATGATGATGTACATGCCGATTTTTGAGTTAGCCAGCGGTATTGAGTAACAACATGATTAATGCGCAACATTTAAACGGCTTACTACTGCAAGCGGCTAAAACCGCCAAGGCTAACGGACAGCGTGCGATTGAGGCTTTAGAGCAAGCCAGCGGCCTTACGTCCGAAGCGTTTACGCAAGCCCTAGCTGCCAGCGTTACTTACCCCTACATTAGTTTTGCGCAAATGCTGCAACTGCATCCTGCATTTGAGCGCATTTCGTTCTCAGAGTCATTGCAAAGAGAATGCGTGTTGTTGCGCAATGGCGATAGCTATATTTTTGTTTTTGCTGATATTTATAATCAAACAATGCAAACTTGGGCTGCAGAGCGTATTGGCAGTCAGTTCGCAATACACTTGGCGCATCGCACTGATATTGCTGCCTATTTGGCTAAAATGGAAGATGAAACGCGTACTGTGCAAGCTGCTATTGGCAATGTTGCAAGCGCCAATAATGAAACAGATGCCGCTGAAGAACTATCGCTAAACATGATTGAGGGTGATGCAAGCCCCGTGATTAAGCTAGTACGCTCTACCTTATATGACGCGCTAAAAGCTGAAGCTAGTGATATTCATCTGGAAACAGCGCCCAGTGGCTTGGTTATTAAATATAGGTTAGATGGTGTGTTAAGCCAAGTGGGTGCAATTAATGAGCCACAACTGGCCGAGCAAGTTATCTCGCGTATTAAAGTCATTTCAGAGCTAGATATTACCGAGCAACGTGTGCCACAAGATGGTCGTTTTCGCTCAACTTATCGTGGTCGCGATGTCGATTTTAGGGTGTCTATCATGCCCAGTATTCATGGCGAAGACGTTGTGATTCGCGTGCTTGATAAGCAAACACTGGCGGATAAGGCGTCTGGTTTACGTTTGGATGTGCTGGGTTTTGATGCGCATACTATGAGCGTAATGCGCGAACAGTTTCAATTACCTTATGGCATGGTGTTAGTAACAGGGCCCACTGGTAGTGGTAAAACAACTACTTTATATGCTGCCATCAGTGAGATTAATCATGGCGACGACAAAATTATTACTATTGAAGACCCTGTGGAGTATCAATTAGCAGGTGTGCTACAAATACCTGTGAACGAGAAAAAGGGCTTAACGTTTGCACGTGGTTTACGTTCTATTTTGCGCCACGATCCTGATCGCATTATGGTGGGTGAAATTCGTGATGCAGAAACCGCACAAATTGCAGTGCAATCCGCATTAACAGGGCATTTAGTCTTTACCACGGTGCATGCCAATAATGCATTTGACGTCATTGGCCGTTTTTTAAACATGGGGGTTGATCCCTACAGTTTTGTTTCTGCGCTTAATATTGTAGTGGCGCAGCGGCTGTTACGCATGGTGTGTGTAAATTGCGCAGAGCCTGTTTTAACTGTGCCAGCGGGTATTAAAAATGTGGTCGTGCCACCACACGCAACACTTAAACGTGGCAAAGGTTGCGGTGTTTGTCGTGGCACAGGTTACAAAGGCAGGCGCGCAGTAGCCGAGATTTTATTACTAGATGATGAGCTGCGTGAATTAATTGCTAATCGCGGATCGATACGCCAAATCAAAGAGCTGGCAGCCAAAAAAGGCACGCAGTTTTTGCATTATGCCGCGTTGCAAGCTGCCTTTGCAGGCGAAACTACGCTAGAGGAGGTGCAACGTGTCGCGCCAATGGTCTAGCTTGCTTGGGTCTACTTTGCTCGGTAAGCATGGCACGCTTGCTATCTCAGCACATGGCATTGCTTTGCGTCAATTTAACAAGCCTGCGCAATTACTAACTGGGCCTACGTTTCAGTGGACAGATGCGAATCAACTAAACGATGTGTTGACGTTGCATCAACAATTACTTAAAAACCAAACCTTAAATATTGTGCTTTCAAATGCCTTTGTGCGATTTTTGGTGTTGCCTTGGCAAGATGGCGTGTTTACGCAACAAGACTGGCAAGCAATAGCACAACATGAGTTTCGCAAACAGTTTGGTGTTATCGCAAATAATTGGCGGATTACCGTTAGCCTGCATGGTTATGGCCAAACGGTATTAGCAGCGGCAATAGATGAAAGCCTTTGCGCACAGCTGTACAGCAGTGCACAGCAATTACAATTTGATATTGCTGCCATTACGCCACTGTTAATGGTTTTATCTAATACTCACAGCGCTAGTCAACAGGCGCATACCGATCACACTTGGCTACTAATGGCTGAACCAGCGCGACTAACTTTGTGCCAATTTAGCCAAGGTAATTGGCAGCAAGTGCTGGCAGATGTGCCGCTAGCAGGCTTAGAGTATCAGCATGCCGAGCAGTTAATAAACCGCAGTTTGCTATATGTAGATGCTAATAATCAGCCCAGTAAAATTGCTACTTATGTATCGGCAAGTCTTAATAAAACTTGGAGAGATGACATTGGCAGCCGTTTAAAACTAATGACACACACAACCAGTACCCAGCCGCATGCAATGTGGATGGCAGGCTTAAAATTTACGGCAAGCGTTTCTGTTTTTTCTGCGCACAAAATCAACCTTAATTTTGCAAGTAATGCTCAACCAAAAGCGAGCTTATGGGCTTGGTTGGGGTTGCTAGTGGGCTTAGTTTTGCTGGCATTGCTGTTGCTGCAATATCAAGCTGCACAAGTCAATATTCAACAGTTAGAAGCATTGTCTTCGCAAAATGCAATTGCGCCCATGCGCACAATAGTAGACCCTTTATTAGATGATCAATTAAAGTTTGCAGCTATTGCCCAGCAACAGCTCAACTTGCCCTGGCTACCCATGCTGGCAGCGCTAGAAGCAGTTAAAGCAGAAAATCCAAACATAGAATTGCTCAATATTAGCCCTAATAAAAGCCGCGCAGAAATTAAACTAACGGGCGAGGCTGAAGTATTTAGCGATATAACCAAGCTACTGGATGACTTGCGCCTCAATCCCGCTTTTACCGATGCAGTATTATTGAGCCAACATTTAGAGCAAGATAAATCCAAGCTACTTTATGTGTTTGAAATTAATATTGGCTGGCGCATATGAATAGCTTATTTGCAGCCAAACTTAAATGGCAAATTTATCGCTTATCGGCCTTAACCAGTTTAGCGGCATGGGTTGCATGGGTGTTAGTGTTTGCGGTACTGCTTTGTTACATGTTTGTTTATAAACCGCTCGCCACTCATCAAGCTAATTTAAATAATCTGCCCATAACAAATACCAACTTTGTAAAAGGCGCTCATGCAACATCTACAGATCACTTAAAAACTTATGTGGCGCAGTTTCCTGCCATTGCGCTTCGCGCAAGTAAAATGAACGACTTTATGGCGCTGGTAGCACAACAAAACCTGCAGTTAGATGAAGTTAGTTACAAAACAGAAAAAACTGCTAACCAGCCTTTTAGCCGCTATCAAGTGGCGTTTACTGTATTTGCTAGCTACCCAGAAGTTCACCAGTTGTTAAGCGCGGTACTCACCAAAATGCCATTTGTGGCGATAGACTCGTTAGAGATAAGTCGCCAAAATGTATTAGACGAAATTGTAGAAGCACGCATACAGCTCACATTTTATTTTGAAAGCGCTAGCTATAATGAGCCGTAAAAATTTAATATTATTAAGTGCTTTATTGGTGACTATTTGGCTCACATGGCAGAGCTATCATCAAGAAAACCAGCAAACAGCGCTAGCATTAATAAACCCAGAAAAAATTGCTTTACCAACACGCACCTTAAATGCTGCTCAAGCTTTACCACTGCTTGATTCTAATGCTATTGCGTTAGTGTTGTCTGCTAGAGATTTTTCGGCCAGCACAGTTAATTTGTTTGCTACGCCGCCAGTAGCTGCATCAATACCTATTAAAAAAACGGTGTACAAAGCACCGCCGCCAGTTGCGCCGCCTTTGCCTTTTAAGTATATAGGGCGCATTCAGGCTGGTGAGGGTAATGGCGTAATGCTTAATGTAGATGGTAAAGTGATGCCCATTCAAACAGGGGATATTTTATTAGGCCAATATAAAGTACAGGCGATTAATGAAAGCGCAGCAGGGCTGCAAATACAATTTTTATATGTGCCGCTTAACCAAGTTCAAACTTTGTATGCCGCAGCTAATCACTAGAGGAATCTATCATGAAAAATAAGAGAATAAAAACAATAGGCCTTTATTTGTTGATGATGCAACTGGTGGCATGCCAAACGCCAGCGCCTAAACTTCAAGCTGATGAGCATTTAGATAATCGCCTGCAAAACCCAACCTATGCCGAGCAAGCGCCAGATAAAATTATTAATATAAACGAGCGAGATAAAGCTATTTATGCATTCTTAGCCAATGCAGAGCTTGCATGGCAGCGTAGCGACTATGCCGATCTAGCTAATATTTACGATGCACTTAACCAATATGATCCAGGTAATTTACGTGCAATTGATGGTTTGCGTCAAATTGAAATAGCACAAAAGCATGATGCAATAATTGCTGATGCAGAAAGCTTGATGAATACCAGTGATGCCGATGATGAGATTGCATTGGCACAACTAAAGTTAGTGTTATTAGAAAGCCCGCAGCACACAAAAGCATTGCCGCTTTATAACGATTTATTAGCCAAACAAGCGTTACAGCATAAAGCTAAACTCAATAAAAAACTGGTTTTTAACCAGCCAATCACCATGGAGTTTAGAGATGTTAATTTAAAAATGATTTTTGAATCACTTTCAAAAACCACCAAAATTAATTTTATTTTAGATAAAGACATACCCAGCGATACCAAAGCCACTATTTTTGTTAAGGCTATGGCGTTTAACGATGCGCTAGATTTGCTACTGCAAACTAATCAGTTAGAGAAAAAAGTACTCAGCGAAAATTCGGTGATTATTTACGTGAACGATATTTTGCATCAACGCGATTATAAAGATTTAAGCGTACGCAGTTTTACGCTAGATTATGCCGATGCCAAGCAAATGAGCACTATTTTGCGCACCATGCTCAACATGCGCAATATCGAGATAGATACGCGTCTTAACACGCTGCTTATTAAAGACTCACCTGAAATTTTAACACTAGCCGAAAAAATTATTTACGCGCAAGATAAACCAGACCCAGAAGTAATGCTAGAGCTGCAAGTGTTAGAAGTAAAACGTAGTTATTTACAAAATTTAGGGGTAAACACGCCTACAGGTGTTAGCCTGCCAGTGCCTGCTGGCGGCATATTAACGATTAGAGATTTAAAAGTTTCAGGTAATTCGCTAGTGGTAAATGGGGTGCCAGGTTTAGTTTTTAACGCAACTGATGGCGATGTTAATTTGCTTGCCAACCCTAGAATTAGGGTGAAAAACAAAGAAACCGCCCGTATTCATATTGGCGAAAAAGTACCAGTGTTTACCGCCAATGTGGCGTCTACTGGCGTGGCGTCACAAACAGTTCAATATATTGATGCAGGCCTAAAGCTTGAGGTAGAGCCCACAATTAGCTCAACTGATGATGTGACAATTAAGATTAATTTAAACGTAGGCTCAATTGGCGATCAAGTGGTAGCAAGCACTGGTACCAGCCAAAGTATTGCATTTAGAGTTGGCACGCGGCTAGCTTCAACCCAGCTACGTTTACATGATGGCGAAACGCAAATATTAGCTGGTTTAATTGATGATCAAGACAGAAAAACCATCAACAAGATTCCAGGCATTGGTGATATTCCACTGCTTGGTAAATTATTTTCTAACCAAAAAGATGACAAAATTAAAACCGAAATTATATTGTCAATTACGCCACACATTATTCGCCCACGCAAAAGCCAACAAGCGCACGAGGCTGAAATTTGGACAGGGCCTGAAGGCCAAGCAGGTAAACGTTCAGCCTCACCAGGCTTAGTTAACGGCGTATTGCCTTTTACAGTGCCTAGGCCAGCCAGCTCAGCTGCAGCAGCCAAAGAGGAGGCGCCAAAAAATATTAACTTGCCATTACCAGCAGGCTTTTCGCTGGGTGGTGGTTTAAACCCAGATGTTAAAGAGTAAGTGCTAAATGCAGCTAGCCATTAAAAAAAGCTTGTTTAAACGCTGCAGCTTTAATTACAGTCGTTTTAAATATGCTGGTTTTTCGTATGTAGAAATGGTGTTTGCTGTGGCAATGTTGGCTTTATTGGCCGCAGTAGCAACACCTTATTTAGAGAAAAATATTCAGCGCAAAAAAGAGACTGAGCTCAGGCAAAACTTACGCCAAATTCGTAGCGCTATTGATGAGTATAAAGCTGCCGTGGATACTGGAAAAATTAAAAAAATAATTGGTGATAGCGGTTACCCAAAAAGCTTAGAAGATTTGGTAGTTGGCGTAGAAGATATATCAGACTCTAATAAGAAAAAACTGTATTTTTTAAGGCGCATTCCAGCAGATCCAATGTACCCTAAAACTTATTCTAATCCACAGCAATTGGCCGATGAAATAAGTCCAGCCGAGACTTGGGGCAAGCGCAGTTATGCAAGTGATGCAGATAATCCGCGTGAAGGCAGCGATGTTTACGATGTTTATTCATTAAGTGCCGAGGTTGGCAACAACGGCATTAACTACAATCAATGGTAATCAACGTGTACAAAACACAAGGCAATATTAGTACCCACAAAGGCTTTACATTTATAGAGCTAATGGTGGTGATGGCTATTATTGTCACTATTATTGCTATTGCCACCCCGCGCTATTTTCAAGGTTTAGAGCGCACCAAAGAAACCGCGCTAAAACAAAACTTAAAAGAAATGCGCGACGCGATTGATCATTACCACGCAGATAAGGGCGTTTACCCGCAAACGTTGCAAGCTTTGGTGGCCGAGCGCTATTTACGTTTTATTCCAGAAGATCCAACCACTGAAAAAGTGGACACTTGGCAGCTTACTGGCGCGCCAGATAACAGCAATCGTGTTTATGATATTGCTAGTGGCTCAACTGGGTTTGCCAGCGACGGCACGGCCTACAACAGTTGGTAATGTGCTCAATAATAAATCAACATGTTTTAGCCCGCAATTTGGCCTAGCCTATTTGGGCGTATTATTTTTAGTGGCGGCGATTGCTATTAGTGTGGCGGTTGTTTCGCAAAATCAAGACACGGTACTTAAGCGCGAAAAAGAACAAGATTGGCTATTTGTAGGTAAACAATACGCTCAAGCAATTGCCAGCTACTATCAGCAATCGCCAAATGGTATTAAAAGTTTGCCGTCAGGTATCCAAGATTTATTGTTGGATAAACGTTTTGTAGCGCCTGTGCGGCATTTGCGTAAGCCTTATATTGATCCATTAACCAATCAAGCTTGGGTGCTTATTAAAAATCCAGAAAATAAGCTGCTAGGCGTTTACAGTGCGCTTGGGCAGCCTATTTTATCGATTAAAATTATCGAACAATATCAAGATAAACAAGAAGACATCATTACGCAGTATAGTGATGTTAAATTTGAGTTTAAAGAGAGTGAATTAGACGCGCAAGATAACGATTTAACTGAAGATAACCAGCAGTTAACTCAAGATTTAACGGGCAGTGATGCAGAGCTAAATGATACAGATCTAGGTGCATCCGATAGTGTTAATAATAGAGAAGAGCCATAAAGACCTAATTAACCATTATTTTTTGAGCAAAAAACCATGACCCAAGATACCTATAATAAAGAAAACCACCATCTGGATAATCATAGCCTACAAAACCTGACCCCTGAAAATCATAATCAGGATCTTAATTGGCGTATTAAAATGTTAGAGCAGGGTTTGGCGCACTTAGGCCAAGCGCTACTGATTGTGTCTAGCCGGGCAGAAGTTTTGTTTGCATCAAATGCGGCAGAAATACTACTTAAAAAGCAGCACGGCTTAATTATGATCGACAGGCAATTAACCGCAGAATTAAAGCCTGACAACATTAGACTGCAAAATGCAGTGCGTACCGCGATTGATGCTAATCACACGCAAGATAACTCGATTAGTATTTATATACATCGCAATCAGCACCCTAGGCCTTATTATTTATCCTTAAGTCGCATGCAAAAACAAGTAGATGAGCGGCGCGAAGGTTATCATGTGTTAATTCTGGTGAAAGATTTAAGCCTTAATTTTGAGTATTGGACAGACAGACTCAGCGCCATGTTTAATCTCTCTCGTCGCGAAGTAGAATGCGTTATTCTACTCACTGAGCGCAGAAGTGCAGCTGAAGTATCTGAAGTGATGAATATCAGCACAGAAACAGTGCGGCAATACATTAAAAACATTTTTAAAAAAATGGATGTACAAAAGCAACATGAGCTGGTTAGCTTGGCGCTAGAGTATCGTAGAAACCGATAATGCCGCATTGCAAACATGAAAAGTTTATTTGCTCAGGCTTGCAAGTTAAACTTGTGCCTGTTTACAAATTAAGCTTGCTCATAGTTTTAAATTAAGCTTGTCAAAGCAATGCTTAATCACGTATAATCCGCACCTTTCTGCAGAAAATTAATTTTAAGAGAACAAGATTATGGTAGTCATTCGTTTATCTCGTGGCGGTTCTAAAAAGAATCCATTTTACAACGTGGTTGTAGCCGATTCACGCAATCGTCGCGATGGTCGCTTTATTGAGCGCGTAGGTTTTTATAATCCGTCAGCAAAAGCTGGCGTAGAAGGCTTGCGTATCGACGCAGCCCGCATTACTTTCTGGACAGGTAATGGCGCACAAATGTCAGATACCGTTGCACGTTTAGCTAAAACACATGCAAAAGGCCCAGAGGCGATGTTAGCTTCTAAAGCTAAAGATGCAGCAAAAGCTGACGCTAACAAAGCTAAAGCTGCTGCACTAGAAGCTGCAAAATTAAAAGCTGCTGCCGATGCTGCAAAAGCTGAATCTGATGCTAAAGCTGCCGCTGCAGCAGAAAAAGCTGCTGAAGAAGCCGCAGCTGCTAAAGCCGCCGAAGCAGAAGCCCCAGCAGTAGAAGCTGAAGCGCCGGCTGCAGAAGCAACACCAGAAACACCAGCAGCTGAATAAAATAGTAACAAACAATGATTTAGTCGTAATGGGGCGCATAGTTGCGCCCTACGGCGTTTTTGGTTGGGTAAAAGTGCTACCTGACACTGAAATGTTAGATGGCTTGCTAGACTATAAATCATGGTGGATTGGCAAAGATGATGCTTGGCAAGAGCTAAGCGTTGTTGAGGCTAAAATACACAACGATGTATTAGTAATTAAGCTAAAAGGTATTGATGATAGAGATGCAGCACTTGCCTGCAAGGGTAAGCAAGTAGCGGTTCCCAGATCGTCATTACCAAAGGCAGGTCATAATGAATATTACTGGTCTGATTTAATTGGCTTAACCGTTAAAAATCAGCAAGATGTCGATTTTGGAAAAATAACGGATGTATTTGCCACAGGCGCCAATGATGTTATTGAAGTGAATGGTGATAAGGCTTCCAATAAAAATAGCGCTGAACGTGAACGATTAATACCTTTTACGCCACAAGTCATTATTGATGTTGATATAGCTGCAAAAACGATGTTGGTTGATTGGGATTCTGAGTTTTAGTTAGAGTATAAAAATGCGCTTTGACGTGATTAGCTTGTTTCCAGACATGTTTAGCGCAATTAGCCAATACGGTATTAGTGCACGTGCTTTAGAGCGTAATATTTATAGCTTAAATGTGATTAACCCGCGCGATTTTACGTTGGACAATCACAAAACTGTAGATGACAGGCCTTATGGCGGCGGCCCTGGTATGGTGATGTTAGCTGAGCCTCTCGCGAAATCGATTGAGGCCGCCAAACAAAACCAGCTAGCCTTAGGTTTTAAGCCGCATGTTATACATTTATCGCCACGCGGTGCGCCGTTAAATCACCAAAAAGTGATGCAGTTAAGTGAGCAACAAGGTTTAATTTTGTTAGCAAGCCGTTATGAAGGTGTTGATGAGCGCTTGTTAAGCGCCTTGGTAGACGAAGAAATATCGATTGGCGATTATGTATTAAGTGGCGGTGAGTTGCCCGCCATGGCGTTAATAGATGCAATTGTAAGGCAGTTGCCTGGTGTGTTGGGTGATGCGAATTCGGCAGTTGAAGATTCGTTTGTAAATGGATTATTAGATTACCCGCATTACACAAGGCCAGAGCAGATTTTTTTACAAGATATGCCAGAACAAAGTGTGCCTGAGGTGTTGTTATCAGGCAATCACGCAAAAATTAGAGAATGGCGATTAAAACAATCGTTATTGCTAACAAGGGCTAAACGCCCTGATTTATTGGCCGCAAGGCCGTTGACGAAAGAGGAAGCTCGGCTGCTACAAGAAGGTATTAGTGAGCAGGAACAAGCGTCCTTACAATTAAAAGGAACTCGCAAAGCATAAGCCACAAAAATGGCCAACCTAAGCGATAAATAAAGGAAAATAGCATGGCAGATATTATTAAAATGTTAGAAACGGAAGAAATTGCCCGTTTAGGCAAAGTTATTCCTAATTTCGCCCCAGGCGATACAGTAGTGGTTGGTGTAAACGTAGTTGAAGGTACACGTAAGCGTGTGCAGGCATACGAAGGCGTTGTTATCGCTATTCGTAACCGCGGCTTAAACTCATCATTTATTGTGCGTAAAATTTCATCTGGCGAGGGTGTTGAGCGTACGTTTCAAACATATTCACCACTAATCGCTTCAATTGAAATTAAACGTCGCGGTGATGTGCGCCGTGCAAAACTTTACTACTTGCGTGAGCGTTCAGGTAAATCTGCACGTATTAAAGAAAAATTAGTAGCACGCGAAAAAGAAGTAATGGCACCAGCAGCAAAAGATTAAGCACTAAAGCAATAAAATTAAGCCCTAAACATTATTTGTTTAGGGCTTTTTTTATGCTTTTTATATTATTTTTTGTGGCTGCAAAGGTTTTGTTTGCACAGTTTTAAACAAATACGTTAAATTATCGTATGCAAAATAAAAATTTAATACCTGCAAAACCCCAAAGCACTATTAAAACCGCGAAGCCTGCTAAAAATAAGCTGCCGCTACAATATGATGCCGTAATTGCCGCCCCATTTGGTGCTGTAGGCATTGCTGTGCAAGGTGTGCAAGTGGCCATTGAGTTATTGCCAGCAGCGCATATATTAAAGCCTGCAGAGCACAAAGTTGCTGCAAAAGTAGCCAGCCAAATTGAGGCTTATTTTGCCAATGCACACAATGATTTTAACTTACCACTTATTTACAAAGGCACACCGTTTCAGCGTCGCGTGTGGCAAGCTATTAGCGCGATTTCTTGTGGGCGAGTACTTACTTACGGCGAAATAGCCGCACAAATTGGCAGTGGACCACGTGCTGTGGCCAATGCTTGCGGCGCTAACCATTTGCCTTTGATTATTCCTTGCCATCGTGTAGTAGCAAAAAATGGTTTGGGTGGCTATATGCAAGGCAGTAAAGAAGGCCTAAAAATTAAAGCATGGCTACTAAAACATGAAGGTATTATTTTTAAAACCAAGCCTTTAAATAAATCGCCTAAAAAGAGCAAGCCAGTGTGACTGAAATAGATAATGGTGCCTTAGATACATTTATCGATCACCTTTGGTTAGAAGATGGCTTATCTAAAAATACGCTAGAAAGCTACCGCACCGACTTAAGCCAATTTAATGCTTGGCTGGGTTTGCAAAAAAAAATCCTGCAAAACAGCCACTTACTTAATGCTAACCAAGCCGATATTCAGCAATATCTTGCTGTTAAATTTCCACTAAGCAAACCACGCAGCATTAGCCGGCTAATTGCCAGCATGCGGCGCTTTTATCGTTATGCTTTACGTGAAAATTTAATTGAGCTAGACCCAACACTGCAAATAGAATCGCCCAAGTTACCACGCAGCTTGCCCAAAAGTTTAAACGAGCAAGAAGTGACAGATTTATTAAATGCGCCAGATATTAACCAACATATAGGCCTGCGCGATAGAGCCATGCTAGAGCTGTTATATGCCAGCGGCTTGCGTGTGTCAGAGCTAGTAGGCATACAAGTGAACGAAGTGAGCACGCAAGATGGCGTGGTGCGCGTTACGGGTAAGGGCAGCAAAACACGGCTAGTGCCCATGGGGCAAGAAGCCGCCGATTGGATAGACAAATACCTAAAATACGCGCGGCCAAATATTTTGCAAAAACGCCTGTGCGATGCCATGTTTGTAACTAACCGCGCCGATGCTATGACGCGGCAAGCTTTTTGGTACTTAATTAAACGCTATGCAGTGTTTGCGGGCATTTCCAAACACATGAGCCCGCATGTTTTAAGGCATGCATTTGCCACACATTTGCTGAATCACGGTGCCGATTTGCGCGTGGTGCAAATGTTGTTAGGGCATGCAGATATTTCTACCACACAGATTTACACACACGTGGCGCGAGAGCGCTTGAAGCAATTGCATTCAGTACATCATCCGCGCGGCTAAGTTGGAATGTAGTTGTAATCAGTGTCAAAATCTTCAGTGATCGTCGCGGCATTCCATGCATCCACAATTTCTTTGGCTTTTGTATAGTCTGAATCGCTCACATTGACGGTCACCAAACCGATAGACCCTGTAAGTAATCGCCGAAAACATAAGCGGGGATTTCTTGCTGTTCTAATAGGTTTTTAATCAAATAGGCTTCGATGCTATTTGAGGCGTTGTAGACAGTTATCACTCTTTAAG
>JANMNC010000128.1:0-16780 GCA_031373695.1 Methylotenera sp.
CTAAAGTACCTTCCCAAAATGGCGTTAAACCACCAATACGCGCCAGCACAAAGCCTAAAATAACACAGCCTAAAACGGCCACATAGCAAGCATTGCGCACAGATGGAATTAGCTTTTGGCCGCCTGTTTTGGTTAAATAAGCGATTGCGATGGCAATAATTAAAAAGGCTTCTAGGCCTTCTCTAAAAGTAATCATTAAGGTTTCAAACATGGGTGTTCCTAAGTGAATTTTATATTTAGTTTAATCTAAATGATAATAGTTCTTGATTGTGACATATTTTTTTAATATTCACTATATTTAGGTGCAAAAAAACCTGCTAATGCAGGCTTTTTTATAATAAAACTACCAGTTGTTTATGGCGGTTTTATAGGCTGTAAAAATAAATAATTAAACTTATTTAGCAGCGCCAGTTACTTCAATTTTAGCTTTTGCTTTTAAATCTAACATCATTTTTTCAAGTTTACGTTGTTGTAACGTGCGCTCTAAGCTTTCTTTTACTTTTTCGTAAGTAGGAACTTGTGTAGCGCGCGTATCCACCATTTTAATCACATGCCAGCCGAATTGCGTCTGCACTGGAGTGGTTGTTACTTCACCCTTTTTAAGCGTAGTTACCGCTTCGCTAAATGGTTTTACCATGCCAGCCGGTGAAAACCAGCCTAAATCGCCGCCTTTTTCTTTAGAACCAGGATCCATTGATTTTTCTTTGGCTAACTTGGCAAAATCACTGCCTTTTTTAACTTGCGCTAAAATATCATTGGCTTCAGCCTCTGTTTTTACCAAAATATGGCGTGCGTTAAATTCTTTATCGCCTAATTCTTTTTTGTATTGTTCGTAAGCTTCTTTTTTATCGGCCTCAGTTACTGGATTTTTTTTCATAAAATCAGCTAAAAAGATATTTACTAACAATTTGCGTTGCGTCAGCTCTTCATTAGTTTTGTAATCTGGCAGCTTATCAATGCCTTGTTTTTGCGCTTCTTGGTAAGCTAGCTCAGAGCCAACCAACTCATTAATAATGGCATTTTTCATGCCATCACTTGGCTTTTGGCCACGTGCAGCAGCGTCTTTCATAATATAATCTACCCACGATTGTTTGATGGCTTTGCCATTAACAGTGGCCACAGAATCAGCTGCAAAAGCAGCTGAGCTTAGAGATAAAGTCGAAGCCACGGCAGCGGCGGCTAGTAGTTGTGTGATTTTCATAAAAATCCTTTTGTAGTAAAAAAACTAAACATTTTTTAAAATTAAATACGCGTTCAAAAGTTTAGTTGGGGTCGTCAGGAGAAATTGCAAGTATGCTTAATGCGTGAATTTGTTGTGGTATTAAATCACTAAGTGCTTGATAAATTGAACGATGTCGCATTATCTGCGATTTTTGTGAAAATTGCGAGCTTACAATAGTGAGTGTGAAATGTCCGCCACCAGTATTGCCTTTATGGCCTGCATGTTGTGCGCTATCGTCTTTTATCTCAAGCTTTATTGGCTGCAATATGGCCAGCCGATTACTAATAATATCAATTAAGGTCATATAACAATTGGGTTTAAATTATTCTTGGTTTAATTTATTCTAAGTTTAAATTATATTGGCTTTAAGTTATCTAAAGCTTAAGGCAAGGTTTTTCGAAATGGTTTAACGCTAACGTTTGCATAAACACCAGCGTTTACAAAAGGATCGGCATTAGCCCAGTTTTTGGCTGCTTCTAAATCACTAAATTCTGCCACAATTAAGCTACCTGTAAAGCCCGCTGGGCCAGGGTCTATGCTATCTATAGCAGGCATTGGGCCAGCTAATAATAAGCGGCCTTGAGTTTGTAACGCGTTTAGTCGTGCCAAATGAGCGGGGCGATGCGCTAGCCGCTTATCTAGGCTGTTTGGGGTATCTTCAGCAATAATCACGTATAACATTTACGGCGTCTTTTCGGTGTCAACTGGCTCTATTAAATATTTTTTTAGTAATAATGTTTGCGCAATAATAAATATAAACATCACACCAGTAACACCAAATAATTTAAAATTTACCCAAGTGTTTTCGCTGTAATTAAACGCAACGTATAAATTTACAAAACCCAAAACCACTAAAAAAACCACCCACGCTAAGTTTAGTTTAGTCCAAATGGCTTTTGGAGCTTCAATCATTTTACCCATCATTTGCTGAATAAAATTTTTGTTAAAAAACAGGTTGGAAACTAACAAAACTATTGCTAACAGCCAATACAGCACCGTTGGTTTCCACATAATATAAGTTTTATCGTGCAGCAATAAAGTAACGCCGCCCAGTACGCTAATAATAGCGCCGTTAATTAGCAACATTTTTTCAACCTTGCCATGGCGAATTTTTGCATAAACAATTAGCGCGAGCGTGGCGCCAATAGCAATAGCGGTAGCAGCAAAAATACCGTAAAACTTAAAGCCTATAAAAAATAAAATAACGGGAAATAAATCAAATAAAAATTTCATACCTACCTTTTAATAGCCAATCAACCGTTGGTTGATTGAGGGTGTAACAAAAGCATAACTATCTGTAAAGGTTGTATTTTGCTATGATTTGAACCTTAAAGCAAAATTTATTGCAAAACCGAAACTCGACAACTTAAACCATATGCCAGCCCTTATTGATCTGCATTGCCACTCTACTGTTTCAGATGGTTTGTTATCGCCACAAGAATTAGTAGCAAATGCTGCCAGATGCGGCCTTAAAGTGCTGGCGTTAACCGATCACGATGATATTACTGGCTTGCAACCCGCACGAATAGCGGCTGCTGAGCATGGTATTCACTTTGTTAACGGGGTAGAAATCTCAGTTACTTGGAAAAAACGCACCCTACATATTGTAGGTTTGAAGTTTGATGCTGATAACCTAGCATTAAAAAATGCACTTGGCCGCGTGCGTATTGGCCGTGATGAGCGCGCTCAAGAAATGGGTGAAAGCTTGGCCAAGTTTGGCATTCATGGTGCTTATGAAGGCGCTAAAGCCATTGCTAAACAAAGCATTATTACCCGTACCCATTTTGCGCGATTTTTAACTGAGAACAATCACGCAAAAGATAATAAAAGTGTGTTTAAAAAGTATTTAGTGAAAGGCAAGCCTGGTTTTGTCGATCATCAATGGATGGGTTTGGGTGATGCGGTTGAGTTGATAGTGAATGCTGGCGGCCAAGCAGTGATTGCTCACCCTGGCAGGTATGATTTAGGCATGGTTAATATGCATTTGCTTATGCACGAGTTTAGAAGTTATGGCGGAGCGGCCATTGAGGTAGTTACTGGTAGTCATAATCCGCCGCAATATCAACAGTTTGCCAAAATCGCACATCGATTTAGTTTAAAAGCCTCTCTGGGTTCTGATTATCACGGGCCAGGCTTATCTTACATGGCAATGGGTTGCGTGCCAGATTTGCCTGATGGTTGCGTTCCAGTTTGGAGTGATTGGCCAGAAGCGCAGTATTTAAATTAGCCTTAATCTCATACATTTAGTACCCTAAAAATAAATGGCGCAATATTTTGTGATTAATGCAGATAATCCGCAGCCACGCTTAATTAAGCATGCGGTAGAAATTTTACGCGATGGTGGTGTTGTCGCTTATCCGACCGATTCAAGCTATGCGCTGGGCTGCATGATAGGTTTTAAAGAGGCACAAGATAAAATAAGACAAATTCGTGGTGTGGATGACGAACATTTATTCACGCTGATATGCAGTAATTTAAGTGAGTTAAGCACCTATGCGCAGGTAGATAATGCGCAATTTAGGTTGCTAAAAGCCAATACGCCAGGCGCTTACACGTTTGTATTGCGCGCAACTAAAGAAGTGCCGCGCCGTTTACAGCACCCTAAACGTAGTGCGGTTGGTATACGCGTGCCAAAACACGCTGTTGTGCAAGCCTTATTAGATGCGCTTGCCGAGCCACTGTTGAGCATGACGCTGCAATTAGCTGGTGAACAAGAGCCGCTAAATGATGCTTGGCAGATTCGCGAGCAATTAGAAAACCAAGTTGATTTAGTGATTGATTCATCAATTAGTTTTGCTGGGCTAACAACGGTGATTGATTTAACAACAACGGCGCCGGCACTGATTCGCCAAGGTGTTGGCGACGCTAAACCTTTTGGCCTATAAGCTTAAAACAATACAACCAAGCAAATATTTAAGCTTTAATTTGTTTAAGTTTAAACGCTAAATAAAGATTTAAATAAGGAAAACAATGGAATTAAATGCCATACAAAAAATTGCTGTTTTTGCACTGCCAATATTGTTTGCTATTACTGTGCACGAGGCTGCGCATGGCTACGCAGCAAAGTACTTTGGCGATTTAACCGCAGAACGTTTAGGCCGTATCACACTAAATCCACTTAAACATATTGACCCAATTGGCACTATTTTATTGCCAGCCCTTACCGTTATGCTAGGTGGCGTTTTGTTTGGCTGGGCAAAGCCAGTGCCTGTTAATTTTGGCAATTTACGCAATCCTAAAAAAGATATGCTGTGGGTTGCGGCGGCTGGGCCTGCATCAAATTTAGTAATGGCTATTTTTTGGGCAATATTGCTTAACAGCGTAAAAGATATAACGCCCGCCAGTTCTATTGCGGGCGCAGCTTATTTTTTAACAGAGATGTGCTGGGCTGGTATTAGTATTAATTTGGTCTTGATGGTGCTTAACTTGATTCCTATGCCACCACTTGATGGCGGGCGCATTGCGGTTAGTTTATTGCCAAATAATTTAGCCATTAAATTATCGCAAGTAGAAAAATACGGTTTTGTTATTTTAATAGCATTAATGTTTACGGGTGTTTTAGGCAAAATTATTTCGCCATTTATTAATTTTTTCGCAGCTATTATTTTGCGTATTTTTACTTAAACGCTTACCTAAACAATTTTTAAAGAAACAATTTAAAGAAACAATTATAAAGTGCAATTTTGTATAATAGTGCTTAAATCAAATCACATTATTTTAATAAAAAACTAGGTTTTAAATTATGGCTGTAGAACGCGTTTTATCAGGCATGCGCCCCACTGGACAATTGCATTTGGGGCATTATCACGGGGTATTAAAAAACTGGCTTAAGCTACAGCACGAGCATGAATGCCTATTCTTTGTCGCCGATTGGCATGCACTCACTACGCATTACGATACGCCAGAAATTATCGAAGAGTCGGTTTGGGAAATGGTTATCGATTGGCTAGCTGCAGGCGTAGACCCAGCCAACGCCACCATATTCATTCAATCGCGTGTGCCAGAACACGCTGAGCTATTTACGCTGTTAAGCATGATGACGCCGCTAAGCTGGCTAGAGCGCGTTCCAACCTATAAAGACCAGCAAGAAAAATTATCCAATAAAGATTTATCTACTTACGGCTTTTTAGGTTATCCACTATTACAAAGCGCCGATATTCTTATATACAAAGCCACGCAAGTGCCAGTGGGCGAAGACCAAGTGCCGCATATTGAGCTTACGCGCGAAATCGCACGTCGTTTTAACCATATATATGGCCGTGAAAAAGGTTTTGAAGAAAAAGCCCATGCCGCTATTAAAAAGCTTGGCTCAAAACGTGCTGCAGTATACGAAGAAATGCGCGAAGCTTATCAACAAAGCGGCGATGATGAAGCCCTAGAATCAGCGCGTGCCATGATTGAAGAGCAACAAGGCATGAGCATGGGCGATAAAGAGCGCCTGCTGGGCTACTTAGAAGGTGGCGGCAAAATTATTTTGGTAGAGCCTGAATACAAATTAACGCCAGCCAGCAAAATGTTTGGGCTAGACGGCCAAAAAATGTCTAAGTCGTATAACAATACTATTTCTCTGCGCGAGCCCTTAGATGTGGTGGCCAAGAAAATTAAAACGATGCCCACCGACCCTGCACGTATTAGGCGCACCGACCCGGGTGACCCAGCCAAGTGTCCTGTTTGGCAACTGCACGAAGTTTACTCTGATACAGCTGTTAAAGAATGGGTGCAACAAGGCTGTAAATCGGCCAGCATTGGCTGCATAGAATGCAAACAGCCTGTGATAGATGGCGTAGTTAACGAGCTAAAACCGATACAAGCACGTGCGGCCGAATACGCAGAAGACCCTACAATGGTAAAAAATATTGTGGCCGAAGGCTGCGAAAAAGCGCGTAAATTAGCGCGTGAGACCATGCGCGATGTACGCGATGTGATGGGTTTGAATTACAGTTAGGCTTAACTTGTGAAACAAAAATTTTCCTATCTAATTATTTCTTTGCTAATTTTATTTGGATGTAGCAATAATCATGTTTGACGATTTTTATACTTTCCATAAAGTGATAAAAATAACAAATAATAGATGCTCTGTAAGCCAATATATATGAGGGTTGCAGGGCATTTTTTTAATGGATAATATATGAATCACTGGGTAGCACTTAGTATCGCCATCGTGGCAGAAGTGATTGCAACCAGCACGATGAAATCCACAAACGAATTTACACGGTTTTGGCCGTCACTGGTTGTGGTGCTTGGCTACGGCACAGGGTTTTATTTTATGACAATTAGCATGCGCGTGCTGCCAGTGGGCATTATGTATGCCATTTGGGCGGGCATGGGTATTGTGTTGGTGTCTATTATTGGCTGGGTCATTTATCGTCAGGCGCTAGATATTGCGGCCATTATTGGCATCGCTTTAATTATTGCTGGGGTGATTGTGATTAACGTGTTTTCTAAGTCAATCGTTCACTAAAAAGCTTATAAAAATGCTAACCCAGCTTAATTCAGAATTTAAAACCCCTGAAATTAAAAAACCTGAAATTAAAATCAACGGCGAAACGCTTAGCGAGTTGCCGCACGATTTATATATTCCGCCCGATGCGCTGGAAGTATATTTAGAAGCGTTTGAAGGCCCGCTAGATTTGCTGTTGTACCTGATTCGCAAACATAATCTGGATATTCTCGATATTCCCATGGCAGAACTCACCAAACAAGACATGGTGTATGTGGACCAAGAAACCAAAGATAAGTCGAAGGTGATTAAGCTGGAGTTAGCCGCCGATTATTTGCTGATGTCGGCAATGCTGATTGAGATTAAATCGCGCATGTTGCTGCCCAAGCCTACTGAAATTGAAAGTGAAGATGACCCGCGTGCAGAGTTGGTGCGCAGGTTGATGGAATATGAAGCGATTAAACTAGCTGCACAGCGCTTAGATGCCATGCCGCAAGTGGGCGTAGAAATACAAGTTGCTGCTGCTTATTATCAACAAATTTCAGACATTAAACCAGTTGAGGTGAGCTTAGATGAACTGGTAGAGGCATGGCGCAATGTGCTAAAACGCGCCAAATTGAACAGCCATCATAAAATCGGTAAAGCAGAGTTATCGGTGCGCGAGCACATGAGTATTATTTTGCGGCGTTTAAAAGCAGATGGAATGGTAGAGTTTGCGCAACTTTTTGATATGCCCACTGAGGGTTTGCCAAAATTAGTTGTGCATTTTTTAGCTGTACTAGAGTTGGCAAAAGAGGGCTTAATACGCATTACGCAACAACAAGCGTTTTCGCCCATTTATTTGCAGGTTAATAACACAGAATAATAATTTAGCCGTCATTGCGTACTTGATACAGAGTGACGAAATTTGAAGGTGCTTAAAATGCAAGAACCTGAAAATATACACCAAATGAAGCAAGTGCTAGAAGCTGCGTTGCTGACGGCTGGCCAGCCGCTTAGCTTAGATGAACTGTTGAAGTTGTTTGCTGGCCGCATGGAGCGCACCACTTTGCGTATGCTACTCGATGAGTTAAAGGGTGACTGGAGCGAAAAAACACTAGAGTTGGTGCAAGTCGCCACTGGTTATCGCTTTCAGGCTAAGCCGCAATATAGCCAATTTATTGCGCGCTTAAGCCCCGAAAAACAGCCAAAATATTCACGCGCAGTGATGGAAACACTGGCTATTATTGCCTACCGCCAGCCAGTAACGCGCGGTGATATTGAGCAAATACGTGGTGTTGCGGTTAACCCTAACACTATGCGCCAATTGCAAGAACGCGATTGGATTGATGTGGTTGGCCAGCGTGAAGTGCCAGGCAGACCCTCGCTTTACGCAACCACTAAGCATTTTTTAGATGATCTTAATTTACGTAGTTTGGCCGAACTGCCGCCATTTGAAGATTTTGCGCAAACAGAGATGCCTTTAGAAAATTAATTTTACTGTTATTGCGCTTAACCCTCAATCTAGGCGCCTAACGAGATGCTCAATCAATTTGAGCATGTCAGTGGGCTGCAATGAAAATTACAGCAATTTGCACTAAGTGCTGTAAAATCACGGCTTTAGACACATCAAAAGCTCATCATGGCACGTCCTTTCAAGCAACAGCGCGACCCACAAGCCCCAATTCGCAGGCCTAAAACTAACTTTACCAAGTTAGAAACCGACCCTAACGCTGCGCCAGAACCTACACAACGCTTGCATAAACTGTTAGCTTTGCAAGGCTTGGGCTCACGTCGTGATATGGAAGAACTGATTGCCAGTGGTCGTGTAACCGTTAATGGTGAAACAGCCAAAGTGGGTGCAGGCGTTACGCAATATGATGTGGTGCGCATTGATAGTCGCCCAGTGCGCTTATCTTTTGAGGCCGAATTGCCGCAGGTGCTTATTTATCACAAGCCAGAAGGTGAAATCGTTAGCCAAGATGATCCAGAAGGTCGCGCAACCGTGTTTGATAAGCTGCCAAAAATTAAGCAAGGTAAATGGATAGCCATTGGAAGGCTAGATATGAACACCAGTGGCTTGTTAATATTTACAAATTCTGGCGAGCTTGCCAACCATTTTATGCACCCGCGTTACGAAGTAGAGCGCGAATATGCCGTACGTATTTTTGGTGAGCTAACTGAAGAGCAAATGAGCATGCTCACGCAAGGTATAGAGCTAGAAGATGGTCCTGCCAGCTTTGATAGCATTAGTGCGCAAGGCGGCGAAGGCGCTAATCATTGGTATCAAGTCATTTTACGCGAAGGCCGCAACCGCGAAGTGCGACGGTTATTTGAGGCTTTTCAACTGCCTGTAAGCCGCCTAATGCGTGTACGATTTGGCCCAGTAAATTTGCCGCCACGCGTTAAGCGCGGCCAGATGTTAAAGCTAGAACAAAAAACCGTAGTCGATTTGTTAGAATGGGCTGGGTTGGAAGTACCAAAAACGCCATTACGCCAATTAAATCAGCGCGAAAAAGATAAAGCAACCACTGTATTTATGCCAAAAGTGCGCAAACAGCGAGTGAGTGCGCTTGATAGAAAACCACGAGAATTAGGTGCAGATGGCAAGCCTGTTTATCAATCTAAAGCCGGTGCAGAAAGGGCTAATGAAACTAAAAGACCCGCACCAAGAAAATCTGCCAACAGGCGTGTGCGGCAAACCAGCGATTTGCCTGTTGCCAGCAATAAAAAGCGCTAAAAACTTTAAGCTAATTGCAGCTGTTGTTTAGTGAGTAGAAACACAAACTGATTGCCAGATTCTACCTCTAGCCAAGTGAACGGCAAATCTGGGTAGGCATCTAGCAGGGCATCGCGATTATGGCCAATTTCTACCACTAAAACGCCCTCATCGTTTAAGTGTTTAGCAGCTTCACGCAAAATAGTGTGAGTATGGTCTAGGCCATCTGAGCCGCTACCGAGGGCTAATTGCGGCTCATTTTGATACTCTTGTGGTAGTTTTGCCATGCTAGGCGCATCTACATAGGGTGGGTTGCTAATAATTAAATCATAAGTTTTACCTGTTAAAGCGCTAAACATATCGGATTCAATTGCAGTGATTTGCTCTTGCAAGCCATAGTTGGCAATATTAACGTTGGCCACAGCAATGGCGTCTGTTGAAATATCTATTACATCAATTGCGGCGTCAGGGAAAGCGTTCGCTAACAGCACCCCTAGGCAACCACTGCCAGTGCAGATGTCTGCTGCCGAGTGAATTAACTCTGGGTATTCTATCCAAGCTTGAAAAGCACTCGATTCATTATCTGGTAATAGCAGTTCTGCTATAAAGCTTCGCGGCACAATTACGCGCTCATCCACATAAAATTTAAAGCCACGCAACCATGCTTCGCGCACCAAGTAAGCGGTTGGCGTGCGCTTAGTAATACGTTGCTCAATTAAGTGTGCTAACTTTTTGCGCTCGGCCTCAGTAATAACGGCATCTAAAAAATTGTTAAGCGTTTCATGTGGTAAATGCAGGGCACTTAGTATCAGCCATACCGCTTCGTCATAGCTGTTATCTGTACCATGGCCAAAAAATATGTTTGATTCTTCAAACTGGCTAACGGTAAAGCGAAGCCAATCGCGGATAGTAAAAAGCTCTTCGGATAGTTTTGGAAAATGCATCATTTAACTGGTTTTTCTTTTGCGATTAATCTATTAATTTTGCTAATTTATTAGTTTTACTATTTTATTAATTTTTCAAGTGTCAATTTGTAGGTTTGCTTTAGAGGCTCAATATCGGCAACACCTACACACTCATTAAGTTTGTGTATCGTTTTGTTAAGTGGGCCAAACTCAATTACTTGTTTGCAAATATCGGCAATAAAGCGGCCATCAGATGTGCCACCAGTGGTAGATAACTCAGGTGAAACGCCATAACTTTCTACTATCGCTTCTGATATTGCCTCAACCAAGTTGCCGCGTGGCGTAATGTAAGGTGGTGAGTATTCCCAGTCTAAATCGTAATCTAGTGTGTGCTTATCTAAAATAGCGTGGGTGCGCTGCTTTAAATTAACTTCATTACTACCGTTTTTAACACCATCAGCACCACTTAATTCAGGACAAAACCTAAAATTAAATAAAATCTCGACTTCACCTGGCACAACATTGGTTGCGCCTGTACCACCGTTCATATTACTAATTTGCCAACTGGTTGGTGGAAAATACTCGTTGCCGGCATCCCATACGGTTTCAACCATATCTTTAATGGCGGGTGCTGCCATATGGATAGGATTTTTAACCAAATGTGGGTAGGCAATATGGCCTTGTAAGCCTTTTACAGTGAGCTTGCCAGACAATGAGCCGCGTCTACCATTTTTAATCATGTCGCCCACAACTTTGTTGCTGGTTGGCTCGCCAACAATGCAGTAGTCAATTAGCTCATTGCGATTTTTTAAAACTTCGACCACTTTAACCGTACCGTTAACGGCAATTCCTTCTTCATCCGAAGTAATCAGCAGGCCGATGGAGCCTTTATGATTAGGGTTGTCACGCACAAACTCTTCGATACTGGTAACAAAAGCAGCCAGTGAAGTTTTCATGTCTGCTGCACCGCGTGCGTACAACATGCCGTCCACAACGGTGGGTTCAAATGGCGGTGTGTGCCATTTCTCTAGCGGGCCTGTTGGCACAACATCGGTATGGCCTGCAAACACTAACAAAGGCGCATCTGTGCCGCGGCGCGCATAAAAGTTATCTACATCACCAAAACGCATACGCTCAATTTTAAAACCTAGCGGCTCTAGGCGCGCAATCATGATTTCTTGGCAGCCTGCATCTTCTGGTGTGTTAGAACGGCGCTTGAGCAAATCAATTGCAAGCTCAATAGTGGTCGATGGAAATGGTTTGCTCATAATTGATTCGGCTTTATGAATTTTGGATGATGAATTAGGCTCTAATATTTGCTATTAAATTTGCGCTAAGCAGGTTTGTCTATACTGTTCGGCATCAAAACCTATACCAATAATTTTACCGTCTTTTTCTAGTATAGGGCGTTTAATGACCGATGTTTTGGTTTGCATAAGACTAATAGCCGCTGCATTATCTTGTATGCTTAATTTTGTTGCGTCATCTAATCCGCGCCAAGTAAGGCCAGCGCGATTAATGAGTTTTTCATAAGAAATTTGAGTTAGCCAACGCGTTAAAAGTGCTTCAGAAACGCCTTGTTTTTTAAAATCATAAAACTCGTAAGCAACTTGATTGGCCTCTAGCCAATCACGCGCTTTTTTAACGCTATTGCAATTAGGTATGCCGTACAGTTTCATAGAGTTATTACTTTCATAATAAACTCTATTTTAACAGTTACAACAGGGTGCATGCAGTAGATTTATATTAAATTACGCAGCCTCTGATTGGTAATCTGATACTGAAAATTCGCCAGTAGATTCAAAGTTCATGCTTAGTTTTTCAAATAGCTTGAATAATTTTTTCTCGGATATTGGTCTAGAGAATAAATAGCCTTGCATATGATTACAACCCAACTCTACCAATGCAATACGTTGCGCTTCGGTTTCTACGCCTTCAGCTACAACGTTTAAATCTAATGCGTGCGCTAGCCTGATAACCGCATCTATTAAGGCGCGTGAGGCTTTGTTCTCGTTAATTTGTGCTACAAATATCTTATCTAGCTTAATCTCATCTACTGCTAAATTTTGCAAATAACTTAAGCTAAACGGGTGCGAACCAAAATCATCTAGCGCTACTTTTATATTGGCGGTTTTAAACTTATCGAGCAAAAGTTTAAATTGCGCTTCATTTTTAACTGCAACCGTTTCTTTTATTTCGAATATGAGGCTACTTGCAGGTACGTTATATTGTTTAATTAATTGTAAAACATTCGCCACCAAGTTTGGATTGCGAAATTGTTGGTTTGCCAAGTTGATAGATAAATTTAAATTCACCCCATTATTTTTTGCGCGATAAATAACTCGGCAACTTTCTTCTACTACCCAATCGTTAATCTGGTTAATTAGCCCAAATCGCTCAGCAGCAGGTATAAAAGTATTGGGTAAAATAACGCCTTTTGTGGGGTGGTTCCAGCGAATTAGAGCCTCAGCACCAATAGGCGATTGATTTTTACAATCCACTTTTGGCTGAAAAACCAAGCTAAATTCATTGTTTTCAATGCCCATACGCAAATCACGTTGCATTTCTAACATTTGATCTGAGGCTAGTTCGATTTCCACATCAAAAAATTTAAATTGATTTTTGCCGTTTTCTTTCGCTTTATACATGGCGGCATCAGCGCAAATCATGAGTTTATCCATGTCGCCATCTTGAGGAAAAATCGCTACGCCTATCGAGCAAGAAATTTCAATTTGTTGCTGATCAATAATAAACGGCTCTTTAATCGATTTTACAATGCGCTCTACAATAGGTGTGATGTCATCGTTGGAATCTATTTCTTCAATTAGTGCTACAAACTCATCACCACCTAAACGCGCTACAGAATCGCAGCCACGCACAGCGGCGTTTAAACGTTGTGCCACTGCAACTAAAACGGCATCGCCCACATGATGACCAAAATTGTCGTTAATGGGTTTGAAGTGATCTAAATCGATATAGGCTAGTGCTACCGTGCCGCCTGCGCGGGTGCAGCGCTTAGTGGCTGACTCTAAATTGTGCTGAAAGCCACGTCTGTTGGGTAGCTGTGTAAGCGCATCTTTGAAGCTAGAATCAGCCAAGTCTATATTTTTTTTGGCATTTAAAATGCTAAATCTAAATGTGTTAATGCCTTGTTTTTCGTAATATAGCGCAATAATAAATACTAATAAAAATAGGCAAATTAAGCCAAGTGCCATAATAAGGGCGAGCAATTTTTTGTCACCCAATGCGCCCGCCACTATTGAAAAATTGTGCGTATCTAAGGCTATGGATGCATTGAAAGTAACGTGTGTAGATAAAATAGCGACAGCCGTAACCAAAGATAAAATAATTTTTATCAGTATCTTATTTTCGCCTGAATAGTCTTTAACCCAAGATAAGCCAGTGATTGATATTGCAGATACGCCCACCGATACTACTAATGCGAGCATTAAAGACATGGGTTCAACTGGGATATAGGCATTTATTTTTAAAATGCTAGCACTTGAATTTAAGCCAGTAATGCCAAGGTAGAACATACAATATGCGCTGATGCCTGCGACGATTGAGCCAATAACTAATGTTTTAAAATGCAATATTTTATTGCTGCCTACATAGCAGGCAATAAAGCCAATAAGCTGTGCAGCTAGCCAAGAATCTAACATAGACAATGTTATAAAATTAAAATCAGTACCACTGTGAAATGCTAATAGGTTAATGCAGTGAACGCCCCACAGCCCACTACCTACCGCAATAGAGTATGCTGCCAGTAAAGGCAATTTATCGGCAACAACAGTGTGGTATAGATGCTCTACTAAGTTAAAAGTGACAAAAAACACTAAGCAGCTCGCAATAAGCGAGAGCAAAATAAGCCAAATGTCGTAATTAATTTCCATTTTTAATGTAGATATAACAAAACTTTTAATATTGTTGATTGTTAGTAGCAATTAATATGCCAGCACATTAATGTTGGGTTTTGGCGTGATACATGCGGACATAAAAAAACCACATAACACGCAGAGATTGCTAGCTATATGGTTTTTAAGGGGCTTAAGTGTTACAAAAAATATTTTATAACACTGTATTTAATAATTAAATATTTAATAATATTGATGTAATAGATTCTAACGCTGATGAAATATAAACAGTCTATTAAATGCCGCGTAATAATTCGTTAATGCCTACTTTGCCTAAGGTTTTTGCATCCACCTTTTTAACGATTACTGCGCAATATAAGCTATAACTACCATCTTTTGATGGCAAATTACCAGCAACCACAACTGAACCCGCTGGCACGCGGCCATAAAACACTTCACCTGTTTCACGATCGTAAATTTTAGTACTTTGGCCAATATACACACCCATAGAAATTACACAGTTATCTTCAACCACTACGCCTTCAACTACTTCGCTGCGCGCGCCCACAAAACAATTATCACCAATAATGGTTGGCCCAGCTTGCACAGGCTCTAATACACCACCAATACCTACACCGCCAGAAAGATGCACATTTTTACCAATTTGCGCACAAGAGCCTACTGTTGCCCAAGTGTCTACCATGGTGCCTTCAGAAACATAAGCACCAATATTGACGTAAGATGGCATTAACACTGCATTTTTACCAATAAACGAGCCGCGACGCACAATAGCGTTAGGCACTACACGAAAACCGCCTGCTTTAAAATCTGCTTCAGAGTAATTGGCAAATTTTGGTGGCACTTTGTCAAAATATTTGGTTACGCCGTCGTCCATTAAAACGTTTTCTTCTAACCTAAAAGACAACAGTACCGCCATTTTTAACCATTGATGGGTTTCCCAATTTTGGGTTTCACCAATACGGGTTGCTACGCGCAATGTGCCAGCATCTAAATCGGCTATGAGTGAGTTTACAGTTGCTTTTAATTCGGCAGATGCGTTGGCAGGGTTAATGTTGGCGCGATCTTCAAACGCGGCTTCGATGATGCTTTGACGTGGATCCATGAGGCTCTCAGATAGATTAAGTAATATAAAAACGTATTTTAACCTAACTCGACCATTAGCCCAAAAAATGGCAATAAAAAAGCGCGTAATGTTAATTTACGCGCTTAATTGTTAGGACTAATTATTGTCATTACGGGCTAGACCTCAATCTATATCAAGCCTCAGGCACTAGCTAAAGCCAGCACAACAGTGGTTGATTTATTGTTTTGCTTTTGCAGCCTCGTATAGTGGACGTACTTTTGGCGCTAACGCTTTTAAATCAGCAATACGGTTTTCACTGGCTGGGTGAGTGCTAAAAAATTCTGGTGGTGCACTTTTAGATTGCGCCCCCATTTTTTGCCATAAAGTCACTGCTGCATCTGGGTTGTAACCAGCACGTGCAGCCAGCTCTAAGCCCATTTTATCGGCTTCGCGCTCTTGCTCGCGGCCATTAGGCAAAGCAAAAAATAATTGTGAGCCTGCGCCAGCCGCTTGCACCGCTACACTGCCCGCCGCGCCCGTTGCAAATGCCGCTAAAGCTTGCAGGCCAAACTGTTGCACATAAGCTTGCGACATGCGCTCGCGGCCATGCTCACGTAAAGCATGCGCAATTTCGTGGCCAATTACAGCGCCTAATTCGTCATCCGTTGCGTTGATTTTCTCAACCAAACCAGATAGCACCATGATTTTGCCACCAGGCATACAATAGGCATTGAGTTGATCATTTTTTTCTACATTAACTTCCCAAGCCCATTTAACGGCATCTGGCCTAAATACGCCAACTTGCGCAATAAGCTTATTAGAAATGCCGCGTACCCGCGCTAACATGGCTGGGTCGGCATTCAGTGTATTTTTCTTTTTGGCTTCGCCCAAGGTTTGCGCATAGGCTTGTGATGACATTTTATCGACAGAACCTGCAGGCAACAGCATAAATTGTGAGCGTTTAACACCCGATACGCTATCTTTAGTGGTGGTAGCACAGCCAACGAGTTGTAACGACAATGCGGTTAAAACAATTACGGTTAATTTTTTCATAAAAAATCCTTCGGCTAAAGCGAGTGTTGATACAACGCATGAAGCATCAAATTGGTTGAATTAATGTTATTTGCACATGCTAAAAAATAATGCCCTGTAAAGCTTATAGATATTGGCTGACAGAGCCTCGTAATAAGTATCTGTTGTTTTTCAAGCTAAAGTTAAGGCTATATCTTAACTTGCGAGCCCAGCTCTACAACCCGGTTAGGCGGTAATTTAAATTGGTTGGTAATGGTTTCAGCCGAGCGAAACAGGCCAATAAAGATTTTTTTACGCCAAATAGCCATGCCAGATTTATCAGAGGCCATTAATATTTCTTTGCCAATAAAAAACGATGTATCCATTGGGTCTAAGCAGATTCCGCGCGCTGCACATAAAGCTATATCGCGCGGTAAATCGGGCTCATCTTTAAAGCCATAGCGCACTGTTACGCGATAAAACTCGTGCAACATGGCCTCTACTGATACGCGCTCTTCTAAATTAGTATGTGGCACGTCTAAAAATTTTACCGTTAAAATAATGAC
>JANMNC010000170.1:0-4137 GCA_031373695.1 Methylotenera sp.
CGCCTAAAGCCGCGGAATATGTTGCTAAGCTGATCGTGCAACATGGTGTGGCCAGTAATGCGGCTGGTAAATTCGGCTTTTTGCGTCGCGTTTGGTAGCTCACCATTTATAAGCAGATACGAAACTTCTAAAAAATCGCAATGCTCGGCCAGTTGTTCAATAGGGTAGCCGCGATGTAGTAACACGCCTTTTTCGCCATCAATAAAGGTAATGTTAGATTGGCAAGCGGCAGTTGCCATAAAGCCTGGGTCGTAAGTGTATATATCGTGCTTGCCCAGTGTGCGAATATCAATTACATCGTTGCCCAATGTGCCAGAAAGCATGGGCAGCTCAATTGGCTTAATGTTGCAATCATTAGTGCCGTTGTCAAAAGTGATGGTGGCTTTAGTAGGTTTTGTAGTCATGGCTTTAATCTTTATAAGCGTTTAGCTTGATTATACGCAATGATAATGCCAAATGTTTAGTACAAAATCGTGTTGTAATCTATAAGACTTAAATTTATTTATTACGCAGGATAAATAGCACCCAAAACACGCAAGCCTTTAGCACCAGTTACCGCTGGTAAATTGCTGGGCTTGTTATTGATGGTTTGTTTTGCTAACCATGCAAAGGCAACGGCCTCTAGCCAATCTACGCCAATGCCTAGCGCATCGGTAGACGATACTTTTTTGCCAATTAACAAAGCTTGTAAATCATTTTTAAGCAAGCTGTTGCGTGCGCCGCCGCCACATAAATACACTTCATCTACCGCATTACAGTGTTGCATTAAGGCATCAAATATTGTGTGGGCAGTAAGCGCCACCAGTGTGCGTGCCACATCTTGTGAGCGCAAATGTGGGCTGTTCAATTGTTTTGGCAAATGTTGCGTTAGCCAGGCATCGTTAAATAAATCGCGGCCAGTGCTTTTGGGCGGGGGTAGCGCAAAGTAAGGTTCTGCCAACATGTCTGCCAATAACGGCTCTAGCACTATGCCAGTGGCTGCCCATGCGCCATCTGCATCATAATCTTTGCCTAAATGCAGTTTTACCCAAGAATCTAGCAGCATATTGCCAGGACCAGAATCAAAGCCTAATACTTCGCCAGATTTATCTAAGTAAGTAATATTTGCAATACCGCCAATATTAACTAAAGCACGGTTTAGCTGCGTGCTAGCAAAAAGCGCATGGTGAAAAGCAGGTACAAGCGGTGCACCTTGGCCGCCAGCAGCAATATCGCGGCTTCTAAAATCTGAAACTACGCCTATGCCCGTAAGCTCTGCCAGTAATGCTGCGTTACCTATTTGTAATGTAAAGCCAATGCCATCTTTATAGTGTGGCCTGTGGCGTATGGTTTGACCATGGCAACCAATCGCAGCAATTTCATCAGACTTGATATCAGCGTTAGCCAGTAAAGCATTAACGGCTTGCGCATAAATAATAGCCAATTGATTGCCCATTAAAACAGCCCGTTCTAGCTCATTTTCACTGGGCATATGCAGTGCAAGCAGCGCTAATTTTAGCGCTGGCTCATACGCCACAAAATGTGTGGCTATTACTTGGCAAGCTTCATCTTCAAACGCAGCCAGCGCAACATCAACGCCATCTAGGCTAGTGCCAGACATAATGCCAATAAATAATTGTGCTTTAAGCATATTTAAGTTTTAGCCATACTATTAAGTGAATGCAAGTAATTTAGTCTCTTGCCGCAACATAGCTACGGTTAAGTATTTCAATTTGCACCATTCTATTCAGGCTTATTTCATCAAATTCTTTTTTATATTTGCCATCTATAGGCACGCTAGTTGGCAAGGCCACAGTGAGCGGATCGCGATGTGCACCGCCAATTAAAAATTCATAATGCAAATGAGGCCCAGTGGCTAAGCCAGACATACCCACATAACCAATAATTTCACCTTGTGCAACCTGCTGACCTTTACGCAAACCTGATGCAAAAGCTGATAAATGGCCATAAACGGTACTAATTCCATTTTCGTGTTTAAGTACAATAACGTTGCCATAACCACCTTTTCGGCCAACAAAGCTTACAACAGCATCGCCAGAAGCCTTAATCCGCGTGCCTGTTGGGGCAGCTAAATCTACACCTTGGTGCGCACGCATGCGATTTAAAATAGGATGAAAGCGGCCTCTACTAAAGCTAGAGCTCACCCGCGTAAACTCAATAGGCGAGCGTAAAAACGATTTATGCAAACTTTTGCCCTCGGGTGAGTAGTAAGCAAATTTACCTTCAGCATCACCAAAATGAATCGCTTGATACTTTTTGCCTTTATTAACAAACTCTACAGCCAGCACATTGCCTGTTTTCATCAGCTCGCCCGCGTTATAAAACGCCTCATACACTACGTTAAATTTGTCGCCCGGGTGTAAATCATCATGAAAATCAATCTCGCCAGAAAATATTTCGGCAATTTGTAATGCTATTTGGTCGGGTATACCCGCATCATCAGTGGCACCAAATAAGCTATCGCGAATAGTGGCCGATTTTAAAACTTGGTGGTTTTGTAATAATAATTTTTGTGTGGCAACTTGGTAGCCTTCGGGCGTTAAACCCGCCACTAATATATTTTCATCGTCCAGTTCATATTCCAGGTGCAATAGTTTTCCATCTAAATTAGTTTTAATCTCAAGCGTGTGCCCAGGAATTAACTGGGTATTAATAGCGCGTGCATCGGGTGACAACATTAAAAATTTAATGGCATCTTCATCGCGAATAGTCATGCGCTTAAACAAAGTGGCTAACGTATCATCGCGCCGCACTTGGTCTATTTGCCAAAAAGTTTCATCGCGATTCACATTGCTAACAGGCAGTGGCAAGGTCACATCTTCTGCTATGGTTTTTGTTTTAAAGTTGCGTGGTGTATCAGATGAGGCGGTGCCAAAAGCCGCTACCACTCCAAAAAAAGGCAATAGCAAGGCTACAAAAGCCCAGTGTAATTTTATTTTACGCAAGCTCAGTCTTAGGTTTTGCGTTAAAATATTAAGCTTAGTTTTTTTAAAGTTTTTAATAACAGGTTGTTGCATAAAAAGTAACTAAATATGGCCCAAATGCTTGAATAGAAAAGCATAGTAACAGAATTTTAAAAGCAATAAAAAGTAACATTTTGTAAAAAATATCCTTTTATAACACCACAAAACATTGGAAAAGCACTGTGAAAACAGATATCAATCAATCATTAGCAATTATTAAACGTGGCTGTGACGAGCTGCTAGTTGAAGCAGAATTAGTCGAAAAGCTAGGCTTAAGCATTAAATCTGGTGTGCCGCTACGTATTAAGGCTGGTTTTGATCCCACAGCGCCAGATTTGCATCTTGGCCATACCGTATTAATTAATAAGCTGCGTCATTTTCAAGATTTAGGCCACCAAGTATTGTTTTTGATTGGCGATTTTACTGGCATGATTGGCGACCCCACAGGCAAAAGCGCTACACGGCCGCCTTTAACTAAAGAGCAAGTGGCCGAAAATGCACAATCTTATGCAAGCCAAGTGTTTAAAATTTTAGATAAAGATAAAACCGAAATTGTATTTAACTCAAACTGGCTTACCGATTTAGGTGCGGCAGGCATGCTAAAGCTAGCTGCCAGTTTAACGGTTGCACGCATGTTAGAGCGCGATGACTTTTCTAAAAGATTCAAAGGCAATCAGCCAATAGCCATACACGAATTCATGTACCCATTATTGCAAGGCTATGACTCAGTCGCATTAAAAGCCGATGTAGAGTTGGGCGGCACCGACCAAAAATTTAACTTGCTGATGGGGCGTGAGCTACAAAAGCAAGCGGGCCAAGCACAGCAATGCGTACTCACCATGCCGTTGCTAGAAGGCTTGGACGGCGTTAATAAAATGTCCAAATCACTCAATAACTATATTGGCATTAACGAGCCGCGAGAAATTATCTTCGCAAAATTGATGTCAATTAGCGATGCATTAATGTGGCGCTATATAGAGTTGCTGTCATTTGAATCGTTAGAAACCGTTCTACAATGGAAAGCCGCAGTGGCAGCAGGTGAAAATCCACGCAATATAAAAGTGAAATTTGCACAAGAAATCGTAGCGCGCTTTCATAGTCAAGCCGATGCTGAAAGTGCATTGCATGATTTTCAAACCCGCGCCAAAGGTGGAGTGCCAGATGACGTGCCTGA
>JANMNC010000192.1:0-4724 GCA_031373695.1 Methylotenera sp.
ATTGCATCTTTAGGTATCTACCCAGCGGTTGATCCACTAGATTCAAGCTCACGTCAATTAGATCCATTAGTGGTTGGTGAAGAGCATTACAACGTAGCACGTAGCGTTCAACAAACATTGCAACGTTATAAAGAATTGCGCGACATTATTGCGATTTTGGGTATGGACGAATTGTCAGCAGAAGACAAATTAGCTGTTGGCCGTGCACGTAAAATCCAACGTTTCTTGTCACAACCATTCCACGTGGCTGAAGTATTTACTGGCGCGCCAGGCAAGTACGTACCATTAAAAGAAACCATCAAAGGCTTTAAAGCCATTGTCGCTGGTGAGTATGATCACTTACCTGAGCAAGCTTTCTACATGGTGGGTGGTATTGAAGAAGCCGTTGAGAAAGCAAAAACTTTAAACTAAGAAGGTTTGTCATTGCGGGCTAGACCCGCAATCTTGTTGATGTTGAGCTAGATTCTGATTTTAATCAGAATGACAATAAGGAAAAAAATGGCAAATACAGTTCATATCGATGTAGTAAGCGCAGAAGCAAGCATATTCTCAGGCGAAGCCGAATTTGTGGTTGCGCCTGCGGGTGCTGGTGAGGTAGGTATCTACCCAAATCACGCGCCTATGATTACCACAATCAAACCAGGTTCGTTACGCATTCAATTAGCCGATGCGGCTGAAGAAGTCGTCATTTTTATTTCTGGTGGCTTATTAGAAGTGCAACCTGGCATGATTACTGTGTTGGCTGATACTGCGGTGCGTGGTCACGATTTAGATGAAGCAAAAGCTATTGCAGCAAAAGAAGCGGCTATTGAGGCGATGAAAAATCGTACAACGGACATGGATTATGCAAAAGCTCAAGCGGAGTTATCTGAAGCGATGGCGCAGATTCAAGCCATTGAGCGCTTGCGCAAAACGCACTAATTACTGGGTATGAGTGATTGTTAAAAAAGGTAGCTTAGGCTGCCTTTTTTGTTTGTGTCATCTTTATACTTTACAATAGTACAAATTATTAAATCAACGTTTTAACATGACAACTAACACACTCAATATCATTATTCTCGCTGCTGGCAAAGGCACGCGCATGCAGTCTAACAAGCCTAAGGTGCTGCATGAAATTGGTGGCAAGCCAATTTTGGGGCACGTAATTGCTTGTGCTAAAAGCTTAAATCCACAAAAGATAATTGTCGTATATGGCTATGGCGGCGAAACAGTGCGCGATGCATATGCGCATGAAAATATTACCTGGGTGAATCAAGCAGAGCAGCTTGGTACTGGCCATGCCGTACAACAAGCCGCACCGCATTTAGAAGCCGGTGCTAACACGCTGATTATGTTGGGTGATGTACCTTTAGTAGATGTTGAAGCTTGTAAAGCATTAATTGAAAAAGCCAACAACCAACTGGCAATTTTGTCGTTTAATAAAGCAGACCCCACAGGCTATGGGCGCATAGTACGTAATAACAATTTGGTTATGGCAATTGTAGAACATAAAGATGCAACCGATGCACAGCGCAGTATTGTTGAAGTGAACACTGGCATTATGGCGATGCCAAACCTTCACCTTAAAAATTGGTTAAGCCGCTTAACTAATAATAACGCGCAGGGTGAATATTATTTAACCGATATTGTAGAGTTTGCGGTTAAAGACCAGATAAGTGTTGTGGCTTTATTAACTGCCGATGAATGGTCAGTAACGGGTATTAACTCTAAGGTAGATTTGAGCCAAATCGAGCGCATACATCAAACCCGTATTGCGCAAAAATTACTGCAACAAGGGGTTACTTTAAAAGACCCTGCCCGCTTAGATGTGCGTGGTGCTTTAAGTGTTGGGCGCGATGTAGAAATTGATGTGAACTGTGTGTTTGAAGGCAATGTGACAATAGGCGATAACGTCAAAATCGCTGCCAATTGCGTCATTAAAAATGCAACCATTGCAGCAGGTACACATATTGCACCTTTTACCCATATTGATGACGCACAAGTAGGCGAAAATAGCCGCATTGGGCCATATGCACGCTTAAGGCCAGGCACTACACTAGCGGCTGACACACATATTGGTAATTTTGTTGAGCTTAAAAATGCGCAAGTAGATTTTGGCAGCAAAATAAATCATTTAAGTTATGTAGGCGATGCCACTATAGGCAAAAATGTGAACATTGGCGCAGGTACTATTACCTGTAATTACGATGGTGCCAATAAATTTAGAACCGTAATTGAAGACGGTGCATTTATTGGCTCAGATTCACAATTAGTAGCGCCTGTTACTATTGGCAAAAATGCCACTATTGCTGCAGGCTCAACCATTACCAGAGATGCGCCTGCAGATGCCTTGACGTTTTGCCGCGCTAAAGAGCAGAAAACTATCGTGGGTTGGAAACGGCCCCAGAAAATTAAAAAAGTTTGATAAAAAGCCTGATTAAAACATAGAAAATTTAAATCATCAGAATATCGCACTAATATAGAAACAGGAAAATAGAGTATGTGTGGAATTGTAGGCGCGGTTGCAAAAAGAAATGTCGTATCAACTCTCATAGAAGGCCTAAGCCGCTTGGAGTATCGCGGCTACGATTCGGCAGGTGTTGCAGTGCTTAATAGCAACGGAATTGAGCGAGTTCGCGCGGTAGGCCGTGTTGTAAACATGACAGAAAAAGCACTCGATGCTAATTTAACTGGATTTATAGGCATTGGCCACACGCGCTGGGCCACCCACGGCGGCGTAACCGAAAGCAATGCGCATCCGCATGTTTCACCTAATCAAGATAAACCAACTATTGCCGTAGTACATAACGGCATTATTGAAAACCATGATGAGCAGCGCGATAAATTAAAAGCCTTAGGTTATGTGTTTACCTCGCAAACTGATACCGAAGTGATTGCCCACTTAATTCACTACCACTTAAACGGTGTAGAAAAAAGCGCAGATTTATTAGCAGCCACCAAAGCAGCAGTGGCCGAGCTTACAGGCGCTTTTGCTATTAGCGTTATTGCCGTTAATCAGCCAAATTTAATGGTGTGCGCGCGCTTAGGTTGCCCGTTATTAATTGGCTTAGGCGAAAATGAGAACTTTATTGCATCTGATGTTTCTGCCGTGCTTTCTGTTACGCGCAGAGTCATTTATTTAGAAGATGGCGATGTGGCCACACTAACAACCGATGCCGTAACAATTTACGGCAAAGATGGTCAATTAGCAGCGCGCAAAGTGCACACCAGCGATGTATCGCTAGCCAGTTTAGAGCTTGGCCCTTATAGCCACTTTATGCAAAAAGAAATTTATGAGCAACCCGTAGCGCTTAACGACACTATTGAGGCGCTTATTGACGATGGCGCGTTTAGGCCAGAGCTATTTGGGCAAGGTGCAGAGGCAGTATTTAATCAGCTAGATAGTATTTTAATATTAGCCGCAGGCACTAGTTATTATGCCGCACTTACCGCTAAATATTGGATAGAAGGCATCGCCAAAATACCTTGCAATGTAGAAATCGCCAGCGAATATCGCTATCGCGAATCGGTGCCTAACCCTAATCAACTCATCGTCACCATTTCACAATCGGGCGAAACACTCGATACCATGGAAGCGCTTAAACACGCAAAATCGTTAGGCCAAGAGCTAAGTTTAAGTATTTGTAACGTGCAAGAAAGCGCCATTCCACGCGCATCAAAATTGGTGTTTTATACACGAGCAGGCGCAGAAATCGGCGTGGCATCTACCAAAGCTTTCACCACACAATTGGTGGCTTTATTTGTGTTGGCTGCCACATTAGCCAAACAAAAAGGCTTATTAAATAACGCGCAAGAGCAAGAATATTTGGGCGCCCTACGCTTGCTTGCTGGCAGTGTACAGTTTGCCCTGAATTTAGAACCACAAATTCGCGAGTGGGCAAAACGCTTTGGCGATAAAGAACACGCCCTATTTTTGGGCCGTGGTGTGCACTACCCTATCGCCATGGAAGGTGCGCTTAAACTCAAAGAAATTTCTTATATCCATGCAGAAGCGTACCCTGCAGGTGAGTTAAAACATGGCCCATTGGCGCTAGTAGATAATAATATGCCAGTGGTGGTGATTGCGCCAAACGATGCGCTGCTAGAAAAAGTAAAATCTAATATGCAAGAAGTAAAAGCGCGTGGTGGCGAGTTATTTGTATTTGCCGATGCCGATAGCCACTTTACCGAATCCGAAGGCGTACACGTGATTCGCACCCCGCGCCATGTGGGTGTGCTCTCCCCTATTTTGCATACAATACCTGTGCAGTTGCTGGCATATCATGCGGCGTTGTTGAAGGGGACGGATGTGGATAAGCCTAGGAATTTGGCTAAGAGTGTTACTGTTGAATGATTGATTCAGCTTCTTTTTTAACTTGCTCTTTGTTTTCTTTTTTGAAGTTTTCAACTTTTAAGCGCAAAAAACCTTCAGGATTCCGTTCACAATGATAATGATGATGCCTTATGCGCAAATCTTCAGCGTCCTTTGCCAATTCTTTCGCAGATTTTTTCCATTTCCCTGTGATTTTTAGCCATTGAATTAATGCGTTACATAAACCGTATACCAATACTAATGCAGCTACCCATTGTGGACTAAAAAATTCGAGCACTAAAACTATTGCAGGTAGTATTACTGTTATAAAAATTATTACATTAAAACCTAAACGTAATTTCTTCGCGTTAAGCTCAGCTTCTAATTTTAGGTCTGCTGAAGTTTTTTTATCTAGAGTTTTATACATTTGCAA
>JANMNC010000112.1:0-24884 GCA_031373695.1 Methylotenera sp.
TTCACATCTACGCCATAAGCCGATGTATCTTGCGAAATCACTAAAATCTCAGAAACGCCTGCATTAACCAAATTTTCAGCCTCGTTTAGCACTTCGCCAATTGGGCGGCTAACTAAATCGCCACGCATGCTTGGAATAATACAAAAGCTACAACGGTGGTTACAACCTTCTGAAATTTTCAAATAAGCATAATGCGCTGGCGTTAAACGAATACCTTGCGGCGGCACTAAATCAATAAATGGCTCATGTAATTTAGGCAAATTAGCATGCACATGTGTCATCACCTCTTCTAACGCGTGTGGGCCAGTAACTGCTAAAACGCTAGGATGGGCGGCTTCTACCACGCCTTTTTTTGCTCCCAAACAACCTGTCACAATGACCTTACCATTTTTGTTGATAGCCTCGCCAATTGCATCTAGCGACTCTTGCACTGCACTGTCAATAAAGCCGCAAGTGTTCACAACAACTAAATCAGAGTCTTCATAACTGGCTGAAATTTCGTAACCTTCAGCACGTAGTTGGGTGAGAATACGCTCTGCGTCTGAGCCCGCTTTGGGGCAGCCAAGTGAGACGAAGCCGACTTTTGGTGTTGCATTTTTAGTTGTTGCAATAGTTGTCATAAGTACTTAAAACCTTAATATACGTTCCTGCAAAAGCAAGAATAACGAAAATTTAATCAATTAACCTAAAAAATAACCCACCAGCCATATTGAGCCAACACCACATGCAATAAGGCTTAGTTGTGAGATTGAAGCGCGTAATTCGGTGCGTTTATGCAAGCTGGGGATTAAATCGGCAACTGCAACATATAGCATGCTGGCAGCCGCTAAGCCCAATATGGTTGGTACCCAGTTTTGCACATGACTTAGCGCAAAATAGGCGATTACACCGCCCACAACCGTGGCAAAACTTGATACCAAATTAAATGCAAATGCTTGTTTTTTGCTGTAGCCAGAGTGCAATAATATTAAAAAATCGCCTACTTCTTGTGGAATTTCATGCGCAATGATGGCAACCGATGTGACGATGCCCACTTTGATATCCACCATAAATGCAGATGTAATTAAAATGCCATCTACAAAATTATGAAACGTATCGCCAATCATAATCATCATGCCGCTTCTGCCGCTATCATGAGTATTATTTTGCGCATGGCTGTGCGAATGGTCAGCCTTGAACATGCCTAAAGGTTTAGTGCCGCCAGTAGCCTTATATTTATTGGCTTGCAGAGCAGCTGTTTTAATTGCAAGATTAGTTTCTGGCAGATTATTCTCTGGGCAATCGGCTTCGGTATGCACTGCGTGCACTTCACAATGATCGCCGTGGCAATGTCGCCAAATCACCAGTTTTTCTAAAGCAAAAAATAACAAAATACCAAATAACACAGTGCCGGTAATGTGCTGCACTGTGAGCTGATATTGGCTGCCCGCTTCAATGGCTTCTGGCAAAATTTCTAAAAATACCGCACCCAACATAGCGCCTATGGCATAACTAATAAGCATAGGGATTGCCGTTTTTTTAACATTTAGGGCAACCAATGCCGCACCCAATACGCTAAGCAGCCCGCCTAATAGGCTGGATAATATAATCCAAGTGAGGATTGAGAAATCTGGAATAGTCATAAAATATTTAAAATCATTAAGCCCGCATTATAACTGATGGCTACCAATTTAACTGTCATTGCGGGCTAGGCCCGCAATCTAGCAAGAGATTCTGAATTTTGTAAGAATGACAGCTTTACTCTAGCCAAATTAACGTAGCCATGCGACCTGTTGCACCATCGCGGCGAAAAGAAAAAAATTGTTGTTCATCGCTATAAGTACACATGCCGCCACCATAAATTTTGCTGATGCCTAGCGCATTTAAACGTAGCGTGGCGGCTTGATCAATATTACATAACCATTTGTCTTTATGTGGCTGGAAGGCCGCTTCAAGTTTGGCATCATTAGCCATAAACTGAGCGCGTACCTCAGCCCCAACTTCAAATACATTTTTACCAATAGCAGGCCCAAGCCAAGCCATTATATCTGCAGGGTTTACTGGTGATTGCGCGGTAATTTTTGCTAATGTTGCCTCTATAACGCCATTACATAAACTGCGCCAACCTGCATGAATGCTTGCTACCAACGTGCCAGCGGTGTCACATAGCAATATTGGCAGGCAATCCGCTGTCATCGTTACGCACACTACATTTTTTTGGGTGCTAAAGCTGGCATCCGCTTCTGGCAAGCAACTGGTATCAGCCGCATCTACTACATTTATGCCATGCACTTGGTTAAGCCAAACGGGCTCACTTGGCAAAAAAGGCGCTAATAATTGACGGTTTTGTGCAACATGCATGGGGTTATCGTTAACATGATTACCCAGATTTAAACTATTAAATGGGGCATGGCTGTAGCCCCCGTGTCTATTGGTCTGCAGAGCATGCACATTAGCTGGTGCTTGCCAATTTGGAATCACGAAATCGCTATTTTTAAGCATTAATCCTCACAAACACTGTCATTCTGGGGTTTATGTTTTATCTCAGGCGATAAATTCATTAGTTTGCCAGTTAAAGTCTAGATTCTTCGCTACACTCAAAATGACGGTTTTTTTGTAAGAGTCACTTTACTCTTCATCATCAAGCAATTCTTCGTCTTCTAAATCGTCATCATCGTCGTAGTCAGAATCGTCTTCATCATATTCACCCACATACAAACCGTTTTCATCCACACCAAAATCAAAATTCTCGCCTTCTTCATTAGGTGGATCTTCATGGCGCATGGCCTCTAGCAACACTTTCATGTCTTCGGCTAACTCTATTTGCCACTCTATAAATTGATTGGTTTTAGGGTGAATTAAACCTAACTTTACCGCATGCAGGGCTTGGCGATTAAAGTGGCTTACCGCATCGCGCAATGTTTGCGTCATCATTTTATGCGGAATAATATTGCCGATGCCATACACGGGGTCACCCAACATGGGTGCTTTTAAAAACTGCATATGCACACGAATTTGGTGCGTGCGGCCTGTTTCTAACTGGCAGCGCAAATAAGTATGCACGCCAAAACGCTCTAACACCTCGTAATGGGTAACAGCTGGTTTACCAGTACGTGAAATCGCCATTTTAGTACGGGCGTGGCTGTGGCGGCCAATAGGCTGATCTATGGTGCCATTACGCCACAACTGTCCCCAGACAATTGCCCTATACTCGCGCTTAACCGTACGTGCTTGCAATTGACGCACCAAGCTGGTTTGCGCCTCTAGCGTTTTAGCCACTACTAATAAACCACTGGTATCTTTATCTAGGCGATGCACAATACCTGCACGCGGCACATCTGTAAGTTGCGGCAAATGGTGCAGTAATGCGTTCAATAGCGTACCTGTCCAATTACCTGCAGCAGGATGCACAACCAAACCAGCAGGCTTATTAATAACTAAAATCGTGTCATCTTCAAAAACAATATCCAGCGGTATATTCTCTGGTTTAAAAGCGTTTTCTTTGGCATTTTCTGGCGGGTTAATCACTACCTGTTCGCCACCCCACACTTTAGTTTTAGCGGTTGGCAAATTGTTGTCCATATTAACCAAACCAGCTTTAATCCAAGTCTGCAAGCGCGACCGTGAATGCTCTGGTAACATTTGCTGCAAGGCAATATCTAAGCGTTCGCCACCTAAATTCATTGGAATACTTACATGAATGACAGCCTTAGCATCAGGCTGAATCGTAGGACTAATATCTGTCTTTTGTTGCATAGGTTATAATATCAATATTAAATTAAATAGGTTTTTATAGTGAGACGTATTTTACAGCTTTTATTACGCAATCTTTCGTTTTTAGTACCTAGCACATCCGTTTTGCTAGTTGGCGCTTTGTCTATGTTGCTAAGTGCCTGTGCTATTTTTGGTGATCCAACAGAGTTGGATGACACCAAAGGCTGGCAAGCTGACCGCATCTATGCCGAAGGTGAGCAAAAGATGATTGATAAAGATTATGATAAAGCGCTTGTATACTTTCAAAAGCTTGATTCGCGCTTTCCGCATGGTAAGTATGCCACCCAAGCACAGTTAGAAATCGCTTATGCTCATTATAAAAAGCAAGATCCTATTTCTACCGTCATTGCGGCCGACCGTTTTATTAAGCTGCACCCAAATCATCCTAACGTTGATTATGCTTATTACTTAAAAGGGCTGGCCAGCTTTAATGAGCGTGGCGTGGTAGAAAAATACACGGCGCAAGAAATTAGCGACCGCGATCCAAAAACGCTTAAACTGTCATTTGCTGCATTTAAAGAGCTGGTAGAACGTTATCCAAAAAGCCGTTACTATAAAGACTCAACCCAGCGCATGTTGTATTTAGTAAATGCATTATCGCAGCACGAGATGCACGTGGCGCGATATTATATGAAGCGCCAAGCTTATTTGGCGGCTTTAAACCGCGCTAAATATGTGTTGGAATATTATCCCAACTCTACTGCTGTTGAAGAGGCTTTGGTGATTAGCATCAGCGCTTACGATTATATGGATTTAAACGATTTAAAAGACGACACCGTACGCATACTTAAAACCAATTACCCACAAAATCCAATGGTTGCTGGCAAAGTCAGCGAAGATGAACGCGTTTGGTGGAAATTTTGGGAGAGCTTGTATTAATGCTGATTAGGCGGCGCAATTCAGTTGCGCTCTTAATTAAGTCTTAACAAATCAAATCAACAGTGTTAATTCAGACGTGCAGTTTTCGATTCAAAAATCACGCCGGCAGATTCACAGCAACAAGTTAGCGCTTTTTATCCTCAACATCTTTTTTAGCTTTTAGCTCTGCCCGTTGCGCTGTTTTACGGCGACGCATACTTACAATACCTTCACCAGGCTTACGCTTATCTGTTTCTGCAAATGGGTTTTCGCCTTGTTTAAACTGCACGCGCAATGGTGTACCAACCAACTGAAAAGTTTTGCGAAAGACACCTTCTAAATAGCGTTTGTAACTGTCTTTAATGTCATCCACGTGGCTGCCGTGAATCACTACAATCGGCGGATTCATACCACCTTGGTGTGCATATCTTAACTTTGGTCGCGTGCCACGGCTAATGGGCGGTTGATGTTGCGCAACCGCATCAATTAACACGCGCGTTAGTTGTGGGGTGGCCAATTTAGCCATAGCTGCTTTAAATGCGCCATCAACTGATACGAATAATTCTGGCAGCCCTTTTTTGCGTAATGCAGAAATATAATGAAACTTAGCAAAATCTAAAAATATCAGTTTTCTATCAATTTCTTTTTTAATAAACTCGCGCTCATCTTCAGGTAAGCCATCCCATTTATTAACAGCAACCACTAATGCACGCCCAGCATCCAATATATATGCGGCCACATGAGCATCTTGCTCAGTAATACCTTCTTGTGCATCCACTACCAAAATCGCCACATTGGCATCTTCAATCGCTTGCATGGTTTTAACTACTGAGAATTTTTCAATCGCCTCAAACACGCGTCCACGCTTGCGCACGCCAGCAGTATCAATTAACGTATATTCTCTGCCATTTTTCTCTAGATCAATTTCAATTGAGTCACGCGTGGTGCCTGGCTCATCAAATGCAATCACACGCTCCTCACCCAATAACGCGTTAACTAATGTAGATTTACCAACATTTGGGCGGCCAACAATAGCAATTTTTGGTTTTCTGTTTGATGACATTTCATCTTCAAACACATGATCAGGGAAGCTTTCTAAAGCTAATTCAACTAAGTCTTTAACGCCTTCGCCGTGAGCTGATGAGATAGAGAGCGGTTCGCCAAGACCTAGCTCGTGAAAATCAGCCGCAACCACAGCGCGATTCATACCTTCTGTTTTGTTTACTGCCAGCAATACTGGGCGTTGCGCACGGCGTAACTTATCGGCAATAATAAATTCTTGTGGTGTCATGCCAGCACGGCCATCCACCAAAAATATCACCACATCCGCTTCATCAATCGCTAGCAAAGTTTGCTTGGCCATTTCTTTTAAAATGCCAGATTCTGCTGTAGGCTCGAACCCACCAGTATCAATCACTAAATAAGGCTTGCTAGCGCCTACGCCTCGACCGTAGTGACGATCGCGCGTGAGGCCAGGTAAATCGGCCACTAGCGCATCGCGGCTTTTAGTCATGCGATTAAAAAGAGTCGATTTACCGACGTTAGGTCGGCCGACTAAAACAATGGTGGGTAACATAATTGACTTAAACTTAACTGGATTTTACTAAATTGCTATTTCACGCTGATAGCGTACAAGCCGCCATCGCGCGTTTCTGCAATAAGTTGCGTTGAGGTTGACCCTGGAACTAGTGACATAACAGCATTGCTGTCTAGCTTGATACGCGCAGCAAAGTTGCCTTCATCACGCGTTAAAAAATGAACATAACCTTCTAAATCACCCACGGCAATTACATTACCCATTGGCAACGGAGCAGTTAGACGGCGGTTGGCTAATGCGCCTTGGCGCCAAAACGTTTTACCCGTAGTGTAATCAAGCGAATAAACCGCACCAAGTGTGTGCGAAACAAAAATCTTGGCATCTTCAGCATTTAAACCAGAGTAGCTCGAAATATCGCGGTTCCAAACTACCTTGCCGTTTGTACGATCTATTGCAGCAATTTTACCCTGATATGCAACAGCATAAACCAAAGGTCCATCTAGTACTGGCAGGCTTGTAATATCAGCAATACGCTCAATCTCAGTAACGCCTTTGGGTTGTGCAACAGTGGCCTCCCACAACAACTTGCCGTTGTCTGCGCGTATAGCGACCAATTTACCACCAGCAAAGCCTGCATAAACCGCCCCACCATCAACCACCACACCAACACTGCTGCGTAATGATAGTGCGGGTGTAATGCGCTCATACACCCATTTGCGTGTGCCATCAGTTGCGTTCAGGCCAAATATACGATTATCCCCTGTGCGAACAATAGCTAAGCCATCAAAGTAACGGGGCACACTTAAAATTTCGCTTGATACTTTGGCTTTCCATAACGACTTACCTGCTGTATCAAAAGCAAGCACATTGCCCTTGCTTGTGCCCACCAGCACAATACCTGCACCAATACCTACGCCACCACTAATAGGCTCACCCGCATTTATGCGCCATATTTGGCTTCCGTTATTAGCATCGAATTTGCTAATTTCACCTGCTGTATTAGTTGCATAAACAGCACTTGAATCTAACGCTGGGGTGTAGTCGTACTTCTCTGTTTTGCCAACATTGCTAGACCAATCTACTTTAGCTGTATAACTAGGCTTAATTTCTTCTAGGGCTGCAGGTGGGTTAGGTGGTTCGCGACCAAATACCCTGTCAGAAAAATCTTGCCTTAACTCTGTAAGCGTGCTGCAGCCTGACAACAATACAAGCGTAGCAATTAAACAAGTTCGAGATAATTTAAATTGAATCATTTATTGGCTTATTTATCGTTACTGTAATCAAGCACCAAGCGATTCGAGCTTGTGCAATGTATATTGATATAGTTTGCCTTGTGTATCTAAACCTTCAAGCGCATTTTCATACGCCTTTTTAGCTTCAGATTTTTTACCTTGAGCCATCAAAATGTCGCCCATTAAATCATCTTTTAGGCCAGAAAAGCCCTTGTCGAAATCACTTGATAGCAATTTAATTGCACCATCATAATTTTTCTCTTCAAACAAAATGCCAGCTAATTGCAAGCTTGCAATTGCTCTTATAGCACTTTCTTTAGCATTTTTAACAGCCCATTCTAGTTGGGTTTTAGCAGTTTTAGTGTCGTTTGTAGCTGCGCTACTTTTTGCAGAAAAAACTGCAGCACGGCCCGCATAGGGAGTGCTACTGTAGCTATCCATTAATTTTGCAGATTGCGCTTTTATGTCATCTATTTTAGTCGCGTCTGTTGTCACTAAAGTTTGATACAAAACAGAGGCCTCGACCGCTTTTTTATTTTGAAAATAGTGGTAACCCTGCCAAGCAGCATAGGCAACTAATGCGGCTAGTACTAAATTGATGGCTAGTTTGCCATGTTTTTTCCACCAAACTTTAAATTCGTCCAGCTGTTCTTGCTCTTCTAAATCGTATGCCATGCTTTTTCCTAGGTCTTTATTTTGTAATAGATCTTAAAATAACTTTAGGCCGCTTTACGGCCTGGTATTGCACTTAATAATTGCTGTGTATAGGCCTGCTGTGGTGCGTTGTAAATATCAACCACCTTGCCCTGCTCTACTATTTTCCCTTTGTGCATCACCACCATTTCATCGGCAATGTGACGCACTACACGTAAATCGTGGCTAATAAAAATATAGCTTAAGTTCATTTCACGCTGTAAATCTTTAAGCAATAATAATATTTGTGCTTGTACCGATACGTCTAATGCAGAAACAGGCTCATCGCACACCACAACTTTAGGTTGCAACACCAATGCGCGAGCAATACCAATACGTTGTCGTTGACCACCTGAAAACTGGTGTGGATATTTATGCGCATCATCTGCGCTTAAGCCTACCCGTTCCAACATTTGTAATACTTTATTTTTTTGCGCTGCTGCATCACCTATAGCGTGAATTAACAAGCCCTCACCTACAATCTCACTTACGCGCATACGCGGATTTAGCGAGGCAAACGGATCTTGAAAGACCATTTGTAGGTTTTTTCGAGTAGTTCGCAAAGCATCTTTATCTAACTTTGCTAAATTTTGACCCGCAAAAATAACTTCGCCACTATCAAAGGGTTGCAATTGTAACAGACAACGTGCCAATGTCGATTTACCAGATCCAGATTCACCTACAACGGCTAAAGTTGAGCTCGCTTTTAACGCAATACTCACATCATCAAGTGCCGTAATTTTAGTGCTGCCAAAACCAAAGCGGCCAGAGGCTTGGCTGTAGGTTTTAACCAAATTTCTAGCTTCTAGAATAACTTCTTTTGTGTCTTCTACACTCATGCCGCGTTCTCCAGCCATGCGTAATCAATCGGCTTGAGTTGCTTTTTACCTTCGGCATCTGGCACGCAAGCTAGCAATGCTTTGGTGTAGGGATGTTTTGGTTTAGATAGCACTTCTTTTTTAGTGCCTGTTTCTACTATCTCACCACGAAACATTACAATCACATCATCGGCAATGTCGGCCACCACGCCAAAATCATGCGTAATAAATAGCATAGCCATATTCATGCGTGTTTTTAAATCATCTAATAATTGCAAAATTTGCGCTTGCACGGTTACATCCAAAGCGGTTGTTGGCTCATCTGCAATTAACAATGCTGGCTCACAAGCAATGCTCATTGCAATCATCACCCGTTGGCGTTGGCCACCAGAAAGCTCATCAGGATAACTATTCGCGCGTTCGATCGGGATGCCGACTTGCTGTAATAGACTTTCTACTCGCAGCTTTAAGCCACTGCCTTTTAAGCCTAAATGCGCAGTTAAACTTTCACCAATTTGATAACCCACAGTTAGCACAGGGTTAAGAGAAGTCATTGGCTCTTGAAAAATCATCGCTATTTTTGCGCCGCGTATGCCTTGTAGAGATTTGTTATCTAACTTGGTGATGTCTTTACCTTGAAAAACCACACTGCCAGAAGCCTGCAACTGTTTTGAAAGCAAACCCATAATGGTTAGTGCAGTTAAGCTTTTACCACTGCCCGACTCACCAACGATGCAAGTAGTTTTACCTGCAAATAACTCAAATGATGCATTATCGACCAGCAAGCGCGAAGGCGCATTTTTTGGCGTAACCTGTAAATTATTAATACTTAAAATTGGAGAGCTTGATAGTGAGTATTGAGATTCAGCCATAGTCTATAAAATCCACTTATTCAATATTGTAAACAATAGTCACAACTACACGGGCGGTTTTATCTATTGTCGATTTATCGTTCACGCCGCCATAACTATCATCGCCCGCATCGCCGCCTACAGGCAATATGTAGAATGCACCTTGGCTTGCCGATTTCATCACACCCACTTTTACATTATCTTGTTTTACAAATTCGGTGGCACGCGCACGTGCATTCTTAGTGGCATCTGCAATAAGTGACATTTTTACCGCTTCCAAATTACTGACTAAATAATTAGGTGGCTGGGCGGTTACTGGCCTATTTTCGGCTTTAAATTGCAATAAATTTTTGTTTGCCTGTGTAATTTTAGCTAAGTCTTTGGTTGCAACACGCAGGTTTTGGTAGGCATCAAAACCGTTTTGCACTTGGCGAGGCTGGTCTTTTATAAAAACCTCATCATAATGCGGGCCTAGATTTTCTACTTCACCATTAATTGAAGCGCCCTCTAAACCCTGCTTGGCTAAAAAAGCCTCAAGTAACTGGCGCTCTTGTGCTAGTTTTTCTAACGCACCAGCTTGGGTGGCATCACTCACCCCAATGCTAATAGTCCAATCTGCACTATCCGCTTTTATAGGCTTTTCGGCCAAACCTTTTACGGTAATCGATTGCTGGCCAGCAACCGCACGCTTAGCTTGTACGCCCAAAATAAAAGCTGCACTTGCCATACCGATGGCTAATAGCAAGCCTAAGATAGTCATAGCATTTAAAAAACTTTTATTTTCAGTCATGCTTAACCCTTTAATAACAAAGCCACATCGCTTAGTTTACACCTTACTTGCTCTGCTTTTTCTAATAGTGGCTTAAGCGATAATTCATTAGCAGCCACTTCATCATCGCCCAAAATAGCCGCATATCGCGCACCGCTTCTGTCGGCTTTTTTCATTTGCGATTTAAAACTACCACCACCTGCATGCAGCACCACGCTTAAACCTGCATTACGTAAAACCTCAGCTGTTGCAAATGCTTGGTTTTGTGCCAATTCACCCACATTAACTAAGTAAATATCTGGCATATTATTGGCTGTAACTCCATATTCTTGCATTAGCAAAAATACCCGCTCCAACCCAATACCAAAACCACATGCAGGCGTAACATTACCGCCTAAACGCTCAACCAATGAATCATAACGGCCACCACCAGCAATAGTGCCTTGCGCGCCTAGCTTAGTTGTAACCCACTCAAACACAGTGCGGTTGTAATAGTCTAAGCCGCGCACAAGTCTATTGTTAATTTTATAAGCAATGCCTGCATTATTTAGCAAATTACACAGACCATCAAAATGTGCGCGGGTTTCATCGCCCAAGCAATCCATCAATTTTGGCGCGGCTTCGCACATGGCTTGCATGCGCGGATTTTTACTATCTAAAATACGTAGCGGGTTAGACTGCAAACGACGTTTGGCATCTTCGTCTAATAAATCAGCATGCTGTTCAAAATATGCAATCAAAGTTTGGCGATATTGGGCTCGCTCGTCGGCATCACCAATACTATTAATTTGTAGCTCGACATCTTTAATGCCTAATTCACGCCAAAGCCGCGCTAGTAAAACAATCTGCTCGGCATCGACATCAGGGCCGTCAAACCCAAACGCCTCTACCCCAATTTGGTGAAATTGGCGCTGGCGGCCTTTTTGTACGTTCTCATGCCTAAACATCGCGCCGCTGTACCATAAACGCTGTGGGCCATTATAAGTAAGGTTATTTTCAATTACTGCGCGCACACAACCTGCAGTGCCTTCTGGGCGCAATGTGAGCTTGTCGCCATTGAGTTTATCTTCCCAAGCGTACATTTCTTTCTCAACAATATCAGTATGCTCGCCCACACTGCGCACAAAAAGCTCAGTAGGCTCAACCAATGGCATGCGAATATTGTTGTAACCATATTGTGCCAAAATTTTACGTGCGGTATCTTCTAGCTTAAACCACAACGGCGTGGCCTCTGGCAAAATATCGTAGAAGCCTTTAATGCTTTGAAATTTATCAACCATATTATTTTTTATTAATTATCTTGTGTTAACGAATTGCTTGAATAGGTATGGTTTTTGAGCTTATTGGAGAACGCAATTTACCGCCTTCTACATAGTTTTTTTGCACGTAATCTTCTACAATCGCTTGAAACTCTTGCGCTATATTGTCGCCTTTTAAGGTAACCGTTTTTTCGCCATCCACAAATACAGGTGCTACTGGCGTCTCTCCTGTACCAGGCAGGCTAATACCAATATTGGCAAGTTTAGATTCACCAGGACCGTTGACTACGCAACCCATTACGGCAACGCTCATGTCTTCTACGCCAGGATACGCCTTGCGCCACACAGGCATTTGCGTACGTAAGTAGCTTTGAATTTGCATGGCAAGCTCTTGAAAATAAGTGCTTGTGGTGCGGCCACAGCCTGGGCAGGCAGTGACTAATGGCGTAAACGAGCGTATGCCCATCGTTTGTAAAATTTCTTGCGCAACAATCACTTCTTTTGTACGGCTTTCATTGGGTTCAGGCGTGAGAGAAACACGTATGGTGTCACCAATGCCTTCTTGAAGTAATAAAGAAAGTGCAGCAGTAGATGCAACAATACCTTTGCTGCCCATGCCTGCTTCTGTTAAGCCCAAGTGCAGCGCATAGTCACAACGTTTTGCCAGCTCACGATACACTTTAACTAAATCTTGCACATTACTCACCTTGCAAGAAATAATAATTTGGTTAGCTTGTAAGCCAATATCCACGGCTTGTTGCGCGCTCTCTAACGCAGATTGAATTAAGGCTTCACGCATTAATTCATCCGCTGATAATGGATTGGGCGCTTTAGCATTATCGTCCATCATTTGCGCCATTTTGGCTTGGTCTAGACTGCCCCAATTTACACCAATACGTACTGATTTATTGTATTGAATGGCAGCTTCAATCATCGCAGCAAATTGCTCATCGCGCTTGCTGCCTTTGCCTACATTACCTGGATTAATGCGATATTTAGCGAGGCCTTTCGCGCAATCTGGATAAGCTGCAAGTAGCTTGTGGCCGTTATAATGAAAATCTCCCACCAGCGGTACGTTGCAGCCAAGCGCATCTAAACCTTTACGAATAGCCCCAACTTGTGCGGCGGCTTCGGGAGAGTTTACCGTAATACGCACCACTTCACTGCCCGCTTGCCAAAGCTCGTAAACTTGTTGAATTGTTGCAGCTGCGTCTGCTGTATCGGTATTGGTCATGCTCTGCACCACCACCGAAGCCGTAGCAGAACCAGCTAGACCGCCACCTACAGGTACGTGACCTATCATTACTTGTAAAGAGTTTCTACGCATGCTTTGGCTGTTTGAACTACTCAAGAATTAATTTAAATTGAGCAAAACTACTCTAACTTAACACGCGCAACATTACTGTGCGTGTGCGGCGCTAGATCAATAGGCTTACTATTCATAGTCATACTTGCACCAGCCGCGTTACCCACAACCACACTCACTGGTGGCTTAACGGTAATGCTTTCTCGGCTACCTGCAAATATCGTTTTATTGTAAATTTCGCGGCCACTAGCATCTATTACGCTAACCCATGTTTCTTGGTTGGCATTAAACTCTAACTTAGCTTTGCCATCACCTACTAGCGGTTGGGTTACAACTGGCTGAGCTGCAACTGGCTGAGTAATAATTGATTGAGTGCTTGCTGCAGCTGCATTTGGTGTTAGTTGTAAGTTAACAGGTGGTAAATTTGCAGTAGCTGGACTTGCAACACCAGCATTATCAGGCAACGTAGATGCTGAAATATTGGTATCGGCCGAGGCCGCAGGTGGCAAACTAAGTTCGATAGTCGCATCGGTAGGTACAGGCGGTAGCTCTAGCCTCTCGGCTGCTGGCAAGGCTGGCTGTGGCAGGGGTTCAATCGCATTAACACCAGCTGTAGGAATAGACGGGCTAGGCTTTTGAACATAATGCTGATAAAAAAGCCAGGCACCTAAACCTACCAGTAGCACAAAACCACCCCAAATATAGCGCCCCATTTTAGGCTTTGCGTAATCAGAAACCTGCATAGTAGAGCTTGGTTTTATTGCAAAAGCATGTGGCGATTTATCTGGCACGATTACTTTGTATGCATCTAATAAAGGCTCAGCATCAATTTTAAGCTGCTTAGCATAGTTGCGAATAAAGCCCCGTATTATTGTGGGCTCTGGCAATACTGCAAAGTTATCGGCCTCAATCGCCTCTATTTGCTTGGTACTTAGCCTTAAACGGCTAGCAACATCGTGTATAGATAAGCCACTTTTTTCTCTTGCCAAGCGCAAAGCACCACCACAGCGCGAATGATATTGCGCGGTATATTCAGGCTGACTGTTTTCATCTGATTGCATTGGACTATTACCTGTTTCGGCTAAATTTTCGTTATGAGTACTTATATCACCGACATTTGCACTATCGACACTGGTCACTTCTTCAGTTGCTAGTTTTGATTTTCGCGCCATCTCGCCACCTTAACAATCATATTTTTTAACTCAACAAAACTCACTGGCCACTTAATAGCAGTCGTGTTTGCTCAGAATCAGGATACTGTTGGCGCAATTGTAATGCGTAGCTGGCTTGGGCATCTTTGCCACCCAGCACACGTTCAATCTTAATGCCCAACCATAATGATTCTGCACTTGGCCCTGCTATTAACGTATTTTGCAAAGTGCTTTTGGCTATCTTAACATCACCTCTTTTAAATTGAATATCAGCTAATTGATAAGCTGCAGAGTGCGTTAATGGCTCTATTTGCAAGGCTTTACTTAAATAAATTTCTGCATTTTTTATATCATTTTTACGTGCAGAGCAAATGCCAGCATTGGCATATGCTAAATTAGGTGTGGGGTATAACGGATTTTTAACCGCTTCTAAAAAATGTGGAATTGACTCATCGTAGCGCTTTCTAGCACATAAAAAACTACCGTAATTATTATGTGATTCTGAACTGCCCGGCTGTAGTTGAATCGACTTTTTAAAATTAGTATCAGCTTTTGCATCTTCACCTAGCGCTGCATACACTAAACCAAGCCCATTGTAAGCGGGTGAGTAATTAGGCTCAATTTGTGTAGATAAAGTGAATTCTGTTAAAGCGATTTCAAGCTTGTTTTGCTGCAAGTAAGCTGCACCTAAATCGCTATGGGCCCTAGCCCTAGTGGTAAGTGCGGTTTCACCGTAAGCGTCAACACCGCTGTTTTGTGGCGCTGTAACACAAGCACTTGCCAACATAAGCAATACGCTAATTAAACCAACTTGTAGCCAACCAACACTCGACCTAACACTCATGCAACCGCCTCTATTGAAATCGCTTTAAAACTACGCTTGGTTTTATCCAACACTTTGCCAGCCAATTGCCCGCAAGCCGCATCAATATCGTCACCGCGTGTTTTACGCACAGTCACCACATAACCTGCTTGCATTAAAATATCACGGAACACCCGAATATGGCTAGGCTTAGATGTCTGATAGTCACTATTGGGGAAAGGGTTAAACGGAATCAAATTAAGTTTGCACGGCACGTTTTTAATTACGCTAAGCAGCTCATGCGCGTGGTCAACCGTATCATTCACACCATCTAACATTACATATTCAAACGTTACAAAATCGCGCGGCGCTTTTTCTAGGTAACGATTACATGCCGCCATTAATTCTTTAATAGGGTATTTTTTGTTAATTGGCACTAGTACATCACGCAGCGCATCGTTAGGTGCGTGCAAGCTAACTGCCAGCGCCACCGCACAATCTTCTTTCAACCTATCCATCGCAGGCACAATACCGCTGGTTGAAAGCGTCACGCGGCGACGGCTTAAGCCATATGCACTGTCATCTAGCATAATCTGCATGGCAGTTACTACATTATCGTAATTAGTGAGCGGCTCGCCCATGCCCATCATGACCACATTGCTAATAATGCGGTCATTAGCCGATAACAAATCGTAACCACTTTCACTGCGCAGCGATTTATTCGCTATTGCCAATTGACCAATAATTTCTGAAACACTTAAATTTCGGTTAAAGCCCTGCGCGCCCGTGCTGCAAAAAGTACAAGCCAGCGCACAACCCACTTGGCTAGAAATACACAAAGTACCTCTATCATCTTCTGGGATAAATACGGTTTCAATACTATTGGCAACGCCGTTTTTATCGTCAGTACCTATCAGCCATTTACGCGTGCCGTCGTTAGATACCTGCTCTAGCTGCACATTGGGCAAAGTAATTTCTGTATCAACCGCCAATTTCTCACGCAAGCTTTTGGCAATGTCAGTCATCTGCGTAAAATCATGCACGCCAAAATGATGCATCCAGCGCATCAATTGCTTGGCGCGAAAAGGCTTCTCACCGATACTTGCGAAATAGTCGGCGAGCTGCGGTTGATTGTAATTGAGTAAATTAATCAATGATTTAAGGCCTTTTACCTATCTATTCGTCATTCCCGCCTACACAAGAATGACGAAACAAGAGGTTTTGACTGTAATTTCCTAATACTTAACCAAAAAAGTACTTGATTTCAATAGCCGCATTCTCTGCAGAATCTGAGCCATGCACCGCGTTTGCATCAATGCTCTCAGCAAAATCTGCACGAATGGTACCAGCAGCCGCATCTTTAGGGTTTGTTGCACCCATTAAATCACGGTGAGTTAACACTGCATTTTCACCTTCAAGCGCTGTAACCATTACAGGGCCAGAAATCATAAATTTAACTAAATCGTTAAAAAATGGACGTGCTGCATGCACTGCGTAAAAGCCTTCTGCTTCTGCTTGTGATAAATGCGTCATTTTTGCTGCAACAACTTTTAAGCCAGCATTTTCAAAACGGGTATAAATTTGACCAATTACGTTTTTTGCCACTGCGTCTGGTTTGATAATGCTTAGGGTGCGTTCTACTGCCATTTGAAACTCCGATAAATAATAATTAAATGAACAACTTAGATAAAGATAGATTTTAACATTTTTGAAAGATTTGATAAACCACAAAATTGTGGCAATTTTGTAAACAGCTATTTAATTGGTGTTTTTATTAGAATCAAAAATATGTACTGATAGCGAGATTTCGCGCAAAAAACAGCCTAAGCCGATGATTAAGCTAGCCATGGCCACTATAAACAAGGTTGATACGATTCGTGATGGATTAATGTTAGCTACAGCGCCTAAAAATAAAGCACCAATAACAATCGCCACAAAAAGGGCCGACGCTGTGCATAGCGTAATAGCCCAATGCACCCAAGCCGCGCGCACCGACAAAATAGCTAACTCACGTTGTTGGTTGGGCTGCAGGGTTTCATGCGATTCTGTTAATGCTCTATAACGATCGACCAAACGACCTAATCTACCAGTGAGCACACTTAAAATAGCACCAATACCGGTTAATAAAAACACAGGAGCAACCGCTAGCTGTATTACATGCGATACAGTGGTTAAATTTTCGGCAATAATTTGCATACTTTGTAAGCTTGAGTTTAACAAAACGCATTCTAACGTTATCGCCTAAAAGTTAAAAGCAAGAAAATCAAAAGCATGAATCGGCCGAATTGTGGCAAAATCTCAACATGGAAATGACGCAACATAATAGAAAATCAATAATAGCCACATGCCCAGCTTGTGGTTTGTTGTGTGATGATGTGGTGCTTACAAATGGCCAACCAAGCATCAAAGCGTTAACCAGTGCCTGTGCAAAAAGTATCCGTTTTTTTGAGCAGCCATTAGCGAGCGTTACACCACAAATTAATGGCCAACCCGTCAACCTACAGCAAGCAATTTCATACGTTGTAGATTTATTAAAAACCAGACAAAAGCCTTTATTTGCAGGCTTAAGCACTGATGTGCAAGGCTTTCGTGCAATTTATAATATTGCACAAAAAACCAACGGCAGCCTGCAACACATAAACAGCCAAAGCATGGCGCGCAATATGGCAGTTTTACAAAGCACTGGCTGGCAAACCACAACGCTTACTGAGGTAAAAAATCGGGCAGATGTCATTGTATGCATTGGCACTGATATTGTTTCGCATAACGCGCGTTTTTTTGAGCGTTTTGTGTGGTTAAACAATCCAGAATCTGATGCCATGTTTACCGATGCAGCTAAACGTGAAATTATTTATATTGGCGAAAACTTAGATACCAGCGCAGGCATTTCACCTGCCCTGCAGAGCCCGTCCCTATTGGCTTGCAGAGCACATAATTTACCTGAAATAATGGCTGTTTTACAGGCGTTAATTGCAGGCAAAAAGCTCAAAGCACCAGTTGTAGCTGGTATTAAAATAAGTGATTTGCAAGCGGTAGCAAATAAGCTGATGAGCGCCAAATATGCGGTGCTGGCTTGGGTGGCAAAAGATTTAGACTTTGCGCATGCCGAGCTCACTATTCAAAGTATTACTGAAATAATTGCCCTGTTAAATCAAAATGATGCAAACCGAACTGGTCGTGCTGCAGGTTTACTATTAGGTGGTAGCGATGGCGATACATCTGCCAATAATGCCAATACTTGGCTGAGTGGGTTTACATTAAATAACGGTGCTTTAAATGATGGTGCAGTAGAGCATAATTGTGTGGTGTGGGTAAATAGCTTTAGTCCAGAAAAATTGCCGCCACAAACAGATAAGCCGCTAATTGTATTAGGCAATAGTAATAGTCAGTTTAAACAAGTGCCTGCTGTATTTATTCCAATCGCTGCGCCTGGCTTAGATTGTAGCGGCACAATGTTTAGAGTAGATTCGGCTGTGGTATTGCCATTAAAAAAGCTGCGTGAGAATAGTTTGCCAACTTTGAGCGAAGTTGTTGGCCAAATTGAGGCTTTACTGTGAAATACCAACTTCCATTTGTCATTCCGTGCTCGACACGGAATCCAGCAGATTTACAGACTCTAGATTCCGACTTTCGTCGGAATGACAGCACACAATGATTACCCTACTTAAAAACGGAAAATTGTACGATCCAGCACACAACAAAGATGGTGTTGTTGAAGATATTTACATTCGCAATGGACGCATAATAAACAAGCCATCCAATAACGATAAAATTACGCAAACTTATGATTTAACTGCAAAAATTGTAATGGCTGGCGCGATTGATATGCATAGCCATATTGGTGGTGGCAAAGTTAATATTGCGCGCATGATGTTGCCAGAGTTTCAAGAAACAAAAAATTACAGCGAACCAGAAGCGCATATCTGCACACCCAATTGTAGTCACAACGCTACGCCAAATACTGTAGATACAGGCTTTAGATACATTGAAATGGGTTACACCGCTGCGTTTGAGCCTGCCATTTTGCCAATAAATGCCCGCCAAGCCCATTTAGAAATGGCCGACACGCCAATGATAGACAAAGGCGGCTATGCAATGTTGGGCAATGATGATTACTTTTTACGCTTGCTATCTAACAAAGCTGACCAAAAAGCCATTAACGATTATGTGGCGTGGACACTGCATGCAACGCAAGCCATTGGCATTAAAGTGGTTAACCCAGGCGGTATATCTGCCTTTAAATTTAATCAACGCCGTTTAAATTTAGATGAAAATAATGTGCACTACCAAGTTACGCCGCGTGCTATTTTAAAAAGTTTAAGTCGTGCCGTGAATGAGCTAGGCATTGCCAAGCCACTGCATGTGCATTGCAACAATTTGGGCGCAGCAGGCAATTTTCAAACCACGCTCGACACCATGGGCGCATCAGATGGCGTGCCGATGCATCTCACACACATTCAGTTTCACAGTTATGGCACACAAGGCGATAAAAAATTCTCATCTGCTGCCGCGCAAATATCTGAAGCTTTAAACAAAAATAAACACATTACTGCCGATGTTGGGCAGATTTTGTTTGGTCAAACAGTGACGGCTAGTGGTGACAGTATGATGCAGCACCTAAACGCCAAATATGCCAACCCTAAAAAATCCGTCATTATGGATATTGAGTGCGATGCAGGTTGCGGCGTAGTACCGTTTAAATATCGCGACCAAAATTATGTAAATGCACTGCAATGGGCAATAGGTTTAGAGATTTTTCTTGCGGCAGAAGACCCGTGGCGCATCTTTTTAACCACAGACCACCCCAATGGTGCGCCTTTTACCAGCTACCCGCATTTAATTCGGCTGCTAATGGATAAAAACTTTAGAAACGAAGCATTTGCTAAACTTAATTTAGATGCGCAAGCCATGAGCAACTTAAACAGCTTGAATCGCGAATATAGCTTGTACGAAATTGCTATTATGACGCGTGCAGGTGCAGCTAAATTGATTGGACTAAATGACCGCGGGCACTTAGGTGCAGGTGCTGGCGCCGATATTACCGTGTACACAGACCAAGCAGACCGCGAGGCCATGTTTGCCAAGCCAGACTATGTGTTTAAAGACGGTGAACTAGTGGTAAAAGATGGCAAAGTAGTTAAAGTAGTTTGGGGCGCAACACATGTAGCAAAACCTGCGTTTGATATTAGTGTAGAGCAAAACTTAAAAACCTATTTTGATAAATATCATACTATTCAGTTAGATAACTTTAAAATTTCAAACGATGAAATTACCGATAATGGGCGTGGTGGCATAATTACGCATACAAAAGGAGAATAATTTGAGCATACATTACAGCAAGCAGCAGCGCGCATTACAAGCGCAATTTGGCACCGAGAAAATGGCAGATAGGATTGAGCAATTAGCTAGCCACAGCGTGTTTAACGACGATGCAAAAGGCTTTATTGAACATTCTGAGATGTTCTTTTTAACCACAATAAACGACAAAGGCCAGCCCACTGTTTCGTATAAAGGTGGCGATGTTGGCTTTGTAAAAGTGTTGGATAGCAATACATTAATATTTCCTAGTTACGATGGCAACGGCATGTTTTTAAGCATGGGCAACATTGTTGCAAACGCCAATATTGGCATGTTGTTTATCTCGTTTCAAATGCCACACCGCATTCGCGTGCAAGGCACAGCCAGCATTTCTCAAGATGCAAAATTGCTCGCATATTACAAAGAGGCAGATTTTGTAGTGACGGTAAAGCTAGAAGAATTATGGCAAAACTGCCCAAGATATATCCCTAAAATGGAGAAAGTTCGAGAGTCGCGTTATGTGCCGCGTGCCGATTGCGACACGCCGCTGGCCGAGTGGAAACGCGTAGATTTGCTACAAGATGTGTTGCCGCCTGCCGATTTGGCAAAGGCGCAAGCTAAAGGCACCATTGATATTATGGAATGGATAGGCAAAATTCAAACTGGCGCGGACGATGCGTAATATAGTCGCTTAAAGCAAAAAAATGCAGCTAAACGGCATACAAATTGACGACACATTCGCCGAAGCATTTAACATGCGCGGCACGCGGGTTATTATTACTGCGCTTAACCTAAAATGGGCTTACCACGCCGCAAACGCTATGACAGGCTTTGCCACCAGCGTGATTGGCTGTGGTGTTGAGGCTGGTATTGAACGTGAATTATTGGCTAGTGAAACACCAGATAGCAGGCCTGGGGTAAGCGTACTTATGTTTGCCATGGGCAGCAAAGTGTTGATGCAACAACTTGAAACGCGCATGGGGCAATGCATACTTACCTGCCCAACTGCGGCGGCATTTGCAGGTATAGAATCAGAAGACCAAATCAATTTGGGTAAACATTTACGCTATTTTGGCGATGGCTACCAAACTTCAAAATTAATTAGCGATATAAATGGAGTAGCAAAAAGATATTGGCGCATACCAGTAATGGATGGCGAATTTTTGGTGCAAGAAACCACAGGTATGGTACGTGCAATTGGTGGCGGTAATTTCTTAATTCTTGCCAACGCACAACAGGCCGCTTTAAATGCAGCCGAAGCTGCAATTGATGCCATGAAAAAAGTGCCCAACGTGATTATGCCTTTTCCAGGTGGCGTAGTACGTAGTGGCTCAAAAGTAGGCAGTAAATACCCTAAAATGTTTGCCAGTACCAACGACGCTTTTTGCCCTACTTTAAAAGGTTTGGTTAATACAGAATTAAGCGATGATATTGAAAGTGTGATGGAAATTGTGATTGACGGACTTAGCTTTGATGACATTGCAACATCGATGCGCGTTGGCATTCAAGCAATATGTGATTTAGGCGAGGCAAGTGGCGTAAAACGGATTTCCGCAGGTAATTACGGTGGCAAACTTGGGCCGCATCATTTTAAGCTGCATGAAATCATGGGCACAATTTAGCAATGAACGCGCTTACATTGACATTGAAATTAAATTTGCAAGTTACTCAAGCAAGCAAGATTGATTCTAACAAAATTAATTGCAGTCGCTTAACACCTAATAGTTTAGCTAATTTATCTATTACAGAAATTGAAAATTTTAGCCTTTTTAATACAAAAAATTCACTCAAAATTGCCGATTATTTTGATGTTTCTGGAACTGACACCAATCACATTATTTTTAAAAACAGTAATGCACAGCTTGAATATATCGGCCATAAAATGTCTAGTGGGCAAATTACTGTTGAGGGCGATAGTGGCAATTTTGTCGGATGCAAAATGCAAGGCGGCACGATTATTTGCCAAGGCAATACTGGCGACCGCGTGGGCGATCAAATGCGGCGCGGCTTAATATTAATTGATGGCAACGCTGGCAGTTATTGCGCTAGCCGCATGGTGGCTGGCACCATTGGGGTTTATGGTAGCGTGGCAGGTTATGTAGGGTTTGGCATGAAACGTGGCACGATTTTATTAACTAAAACGCCAAACTTACACGCCACTATTCAAAATTGCGGCACACACACTTTGCCCTTTTTAGCTTTGCTGTTTCAACACTTTGCCGCATTTTCAACACGATTTAATGGCCTTAATAACCAGCGTGTTCAACGCTATGCAGGCGATTTAAGCAGCAATGGAAATGGCGAAATTTTAGTTTTACTCAGTTAAAGTTTTGGCTTAATTATAGTGAGTGCTAAGATAACGCTTTGCTTTATTTTAGCCACAAAAATGTCACAATACTTAACTGCGGCGCTATATAAGTTTGTTAGCCTGCCAAATTACACTGCCCTGCAAGCGCCTATTCATGAGGCTTGCGAGGCGCATCATATTAAAGGCACTATTCTATTAGCCACCGAAGGCATTAACGGCACCATTGCTGGCCTGCCAGATGATATTCACCGTGTACTCAATTTTTTACGCACCAACCCACTATTTGAAAACTGCTTTAGCGATTTAGATCACAAAGAATCGTTTGCTGACGAGCACCCGTTTTACCGCATGAAGGTAAAGCTTAAAAAAGAGATTGTCACATTAGGCGTTGCAGGCGTTAGCCCCACCAAGCTGGTTGGTACTTATGTGCAGCCACAAGATTGGAACGCACTAATTAGCGACCCAGATGTGATTTTGATTGATACCCGCAACGATTACGAAGTGGACATAGGGTCATTCAAAGGTGCGCTAGACCCAAAAACCACTACGTTTCGCGAGTTTCCAGATTACGTAGCTAAAAACTTAGATAAAACCAAACATAAAAAAGTCGCCATGTTTTGCACCGGTGGCATTAGGTGCGAAAAAGCCAGTAGCTATATGATAGACCAAGGCTTTGAAGAGGTTTATCACTTGCAAGGTGGCATCTTAAAATATCTAGAAACGGTGGAAGAAAAAGATAGCCTATGGCAAGGCGAATGCTTTGTATTCGACCAACGCGTGGCTGTTAAACATAATTTAGAGGTGGGTGAGTTTGATCAATGCTACGCCTGCCGCCACCCGCTATCACCTGCAGAGATGCAAAGCGCACACTATACGCCTGGCATATCTTGCCCATATTGCTACAGCACGATTAGTGAGCAAAAAAAGAAAAGTTTAACCGAAAGACAAAAGCAAGTCATTTTAGCTAAACAACGTGGAGAAGCCCATATAGGTGAAAAGCAGAGAAAGTAATATTACGTCTGGGTTTTTGTAAAAAAAACCAAACAATAAAAAACGCTTTAAATGAAAGGTAAATAATAATTTAATGAAGATACCTCATGAAAAAGAAACATCCAACGCTTACTTAAAGTTTTTGCAAACCAAAGGCGCTGCAGCTGGCACCTTATATAAACGCTCACTATTTTTAGACCAATTCACTGGAAATCTTGCTGGAAAACCTGTTGACCGCACCATATACGGCCAAGCATTAGAACTTAGCCTAAAAACTATATCTGCCGATGATAAGCATGATTGCCTAAACACCGCACGTGAGTTTTACCCATTTTGGATGGGTGATATTAAAACCATTGCTGCATTTGAATTGCATTACGGCTTTGATATTCATTCAATTGAGTGGAAGCCGCTACCTGCCTCGCTAAAATTATTAACTAATAATTTAGAAAAAATAAAATTTGAAGCGCACGAAAGCATAGCTTTAAATGATTACTCGCAAGCCTTATATACAAATGGCGGCGAAAAATCGTTGGTAGATAAACGCATCAAATTAGCCAAAATCCTATTAATTCGCCTTAGAGATGCGCCAGTAAAAAATAATAAATCGTATCGCATGGCTGTTGATATGACATTGCCACTATTTAATATTAAAGAAATAAGGCACTTATTTTTGGTGGTTGTACGCGAGTTTTATTATTTTTGGACTGGCGATCAACAAGCTAGCAACATGACGCTGCTTGATAAATCAGGCTACAAAACACTATAACTAACAAGGGGCAGTTTATTGCCCCGCTTTTATCCATAAAATACATGTTTTGGCAGCATAAACTAACCTCACAAAACATGATCGCAACACGTTTTATAGCTTAATGGGGCTAATGTTCTAGAGCATCAAGCTTTTAACCCAATTGGCTTTAAAACAACGGAGCTTTTAAACAACGGGGCTTTTAGTCCACTGTGCTGTCCACTCAAACAACTTATCGGCTGCCATAGGCTTACTCATAAAATAGCCTTGCCCAAAGTCACAGCCCATCGCTTTCAAAATATCCCATACTTTTTTGTTCTCAATACCTTCTGCGACTACTTTTAAGCCTAAATTGTGGCCTAGCTCAATAGTCGATTTCACAATCGTGACATCGTCTTGGTCATTTTCTATATTCATAACGAATGATCTGTCTATTTTAAGCTCGTTAACAGGCAATCGTTTAAGGTAAGCCAGTGACGAATAGCCCGTTCCAAAATCATCAATAGAGAGT
>JANMNC010000114.1:0-3346 GCA_031373695.1 Methylotenera sp.
GACCCAATCTCTTATTTCCATTCTGTAACTCCATTTAATTACCTTGAGCTTTTTGCTACTGCAATTTTTGCGCTAATGTCTTTACGCAAGATTTTACCATTTTTGGTGCGCGGAAAATCTTTAGCCAAATACACCGTTTTAGGCGTTTTGTAAGCGGCTAGATGTTGTTTGCCAAAGGTCAATAAGTCGTCTGGATTCGTAGTCGCTTCAGGTTTCAAAATCACATATATCACCACTAGCAGTTTATCTTTTTCAATTTCTTCACCTACTGCGGCACAATCGGCCACATCGGGGTGACCTTTATACACGCGCTCTATCTCATAAGGTGAAACGCGATAGCCAAAGCTTTTGATAATGTCATCTTTACGGCCTAAAAACCAGATATAGCCATCTGCATCGTATTTGGCGTAGTCTCCGGTAAAAAAGTAGCCATCATGCTTATATTTTGCGGTTTCTTCGGCTAAATTACAATAATTCAGAAATACACCTGGGTCGTTTAATGGCACACTAATCATGCCTTCTTCGCCCACTGCAACCGCCTCTAAGGTTTCTGGATTAAGCAATTCAATTTTGTGACCTGGCTGCGGAAAACCCGCAGAACCTGGACGAATCGGGCGAAATTGGCTTTGACTTAAGTAGTAAGAAAACTCACTCATACCAACCGCTTCGTAAATATTCAAGCCAAAACGTGCGTGCCATTGTGTCAGCACTTCATCGGACAAATGCTCGCCTGCGCTCATATAATGACGCATGCTTGGTAATTCAGATTTTGTAGCCGTAGTTTTTTGTAGCAATTGACGGTAAATAGTCGGCACGCCAATAAAGATAGTGGCTTGATGTTTTTGAATTAAATTTAACCAAACTTGCGCATCGTTTTTACCTTCGTGCACAATCACCGTTTTGCCTAAATACAGCGGATCCATCAGACCAGAGCCCAATACATAGGTCCAATTAAATTTGCCAGAATGCATAATGCGGTCATTCAAGCTATCGTCGTAATTAAACCAATATTGCGCAGCTGGCTGGCGGCCAAGTAGGGCGCGGTGCGCATGCAAAACACCTTTTGGGTAACCTGTAGTGCCGCTGGTATAAACCAAATATGCGGGGTCATCCGCTTTGGTTTTATAAGGTCGATCAAATTTGTGCGTTACCTTAAGTGAGTTTTCTAAGCTAAGCAGATTCAAGTGGCCATGCGGCTTGGTATCAGTAGTTTGCGACAACAAAATATGTTTTAAATTTGGCATTTCTTTTAAGCCATTAACCAACTGCGGTTCCATCGCATACCACGCGGTTGCATCTGTCACCAGCACGGTTGCGCCTGAATCTTTGGCCAAATAAGCTACTTCTTCTGCGGTTAATAGCGTTGAAGTTGGCACTGAAATCGCACCCATTTTCATGGCACCTAAAAATGCAATGGGGTAATCCAAACTATTTGGCAAACGAATTAGTACGCGATCGCCTACTTTTACTTTTAAGTTGCGCAATAATTGTGCAAATTGATCCGTTTTATGCGCAAGCTCGGTAAAAGTAATTTGCGAAGTGCCAAGCGCATCGTCTTCTACAATCATGGCAATATTGTCCGCTTGCGGCGTGCCTAAATGTTTATCTGTGCAAGCCACACCAATATTAAAGTGGCTGGGAATTTGCCATTGCCATTCTGGAAACTGTTCAAATTTTTGTGTCATTTAATTTTCATTTCTTTAATAACTCTCTCTAACTCCGTCATTCAGAGCCCGTTTTTGAGCGAAGAATCCAGAAGTTGAAACTTTGCAATGGATTCTTCGCTGCGCTCAGAATGACGGCTAAGATGGTTTAAGCACTGCGCAATAACGCGATTCGCACAAAAAATGGATTTTCACAGCAAAACCCCATACGGCCAGTTTTGGCGTACTACTTGAGCTGGCAATTGCTCCAATACATGCACTGCAAATTCTTTATCCGATGTTTTTAGTGCGCGTAATGCATGCGCACGCAGCAAGGTTTGCAAGGCTTTACCAAACATTGGCGGGTCTAACATTTCGCCTTCAAATTTAATAGCGCCACCTAACAACGCATCAGCCGCAATCGCCGCTTTTAAAATTGCCACTTTTTGCGTGACATCGGTTGGCGATGGTGTGTAAGCAGTTTTGCACAAATGAATGTGGCCCGGATGAATCACTTGCTTGCCTGTAAGGCCCATAGCTGCTTCTTGGCAGGCATGTTTGTACACCACGCGCGATTCGTTATCACCATGTAAATCTAACCAGCGACGTACATCGTGCGGCTCTAAAAACTTTTCTGGCATGATATTTTGGCCAATCAGCGTTTCAACCCCGCCAATTACGCCCTTACCTGCAATGCGTGCCTCAAACATCAGCGTATTCATATAGAACTGCAGCTCTTCTATCCAGCCTTCTGGCGTAATGTGAATACCCATGGCTTTTGAAAAATCATGGATACCAAATACCACGTGTTTCACTGTGTTGTATTGCATTAAATCAGGCGCAATTTTCAGTGATTTTGGGTGCTCAATAATCGGCTGAATCGTTATATTTGGATTCACACTTAGCAATAAACTCGATAAATCGCGCACTTCAGCGGCACCGTAAACCTCACCGGCTTTGGCCAACATCACCACATCAATATAGTCGCCCATATCGCGCACTAGCTGCATATCCAGCTCATATTCATCGGTACGAAAAGAGTTGCAGCGAATAGCAATAGTGACCCGCTCATTCACTTTACGTAAAGCTGGTAACTCGTGCCGCAGTAAATCGCGGCTCATTTCTTTTTGGCGACAACCATCTTCTAAGTCAAAAATAAGTGTATGTGCAATGGTGTTATGCGCATGCTTTTTCATGCGTGCAGCGGCTTGCTCTACGTCTTCATAAATACCCAAACTTGGCGCGTATTTTACTGGCGGATAATAAAGCTGTATGCCAGGCCAATAATCGCCCAAAGGGCTATATTTAAGCTCATTACAGTTAGCATGTTGTTTTATGTCCGTCATTACTTACTCCCACCATTTTTATATTTAACTTTTGCCAATTGATGCAGCATTTTTTTAGTTTATCGCTCTAATTTTATTAACCACACTCAATGTATCGGCATCTTTAGGTGTAATTTTATTGCTTGCAACTAAAGCCCAAAAATCATTATCGGGCAGCTCTAATAGTTCATCGAGAGCGCTTAGTTCTAACAATGTTAAGTCATCAAAATACTCTTTAACAAAACGCTGTAATACAATATCCAGCTCTAACATGCCGCGTCTACAGCGCCAAGTAAGACGGCGCAATTCAGCACTTTTAATATCTGCAGCATGCAAATTAAATAACCTTTATGCCAAATATGCTGCGTTCTTTTTTGG
>JANMNC010000093.1:0-2761 GCA_031373695.1 Methylotenera sp.
TTGACCTGTTAATAAGAAAAATCCTGCCAGAAAAAGAACTGTAGCGTCAAATGGAATTCTGAATTTGTAATAAATACGGCATAAGTCATCAGGCTTGTTTCTCGCAGTCTCGCTCAAAGCAGGATAAGCAACATTAGCTAACAATCTAGAGATGACCATATAAACCGCACCAACTATGAATGAAGCAATACTATATACACCTAATTCAGTGGATGAAACTAAGCCCCCGAGTAGAAGCCTATCTCCACTATTGATTAAAAAACCTATTACAGACGATAAAAATATCCATTTTCCGAAGTGAAAAATCTCACCTAATGCTGACTTATCAATATGAAAGTGATTACGTTTTTCATCAACCATAAAATTAACAATAAACGCGTGCACTAAGCTAGTTACTAAAGAGCCCACTACTAATGCCCATATAGACTTATAACAATAGGCTAGCAACATCATCAGCAACACACCAGCTACTTGGCTAATAATTTCAATCTTTACCAGTTTAGCCTGATTCAGATCTCTGCTCGCTAGCGACGTCCATGTTGGCTCAAAAGCACTAAAGATAACGGCCAATGTAGCAACTGGGATAATAAGTGGTAACAATGGATCTGCGTATACCGTGTTAGAGGCAAGCCAACTAAAACTTTGCGCAAAATAAATACCTGCGGACACAACAACTGAAGCTACCCAAATAAAAATCCCTCTTATAATTTGAAAAGTCCAAACCGTATTGAGAAAACTGACTTCATTGGACCTTTTACTTTGAATAATATTTTGCCTAAGGCCAACATCTGTCAACAAAACCAAGCCCATCAACAAGACGTTTACTATTGCCATTAATCCGAACATTTCGGGTATTAGCAAGCGCGTCATTATTAAGTTACTTAAAAGCCTGATTGCTTGGCTAAAAAAATGTCCGCCAAATGTCCATATACTTGCGTGAATAATACGGTTTTTTAGAGTTGTAGGAAGAGAAATGTCGAATCCTTAATTAATGACGATTATTATTCTTAGTAATTTAAAATACCGCCACATATAACCTAAAGCTACATTATGGTATTCTACAGCCAAGTATTATATCTAACTTTCATTGAATTCAATTTTATCTATGCAAGAACACATTCGGGCTCTCGTCGTAATCTTAGTACTAGCACTGATAGGTTTTAGCATAGCAAAAAAGCTGGCACCAGAAGGCATATTACCCGCCGAAATTAAGCGTTGGCGAAATACTTGGTTAGCAGTACTCACAATTGCATTTGTTGCAAATAATTTTTGGATTTACCTGATTCTAAGTGGTATTTTCATTTTCATATACACCTCTAAATCGCAAAATAAAATTGCGATATTTTTCATACTTCTGTTTGTTATTCCACCTTTAGAAACGGCAGTGCCTGGGTTCGGTTTGGTAAACTATTTGTTTAACCTCTCACACCCAAGATTCATTATTCTGCTAGTTTTGCTACCAGCTGCTATGACAATAGCAGCTAAAAATAACTTTAGGTTTACCAGCATATGGGCAGATAAATTTTTATTGTTATACATTATTCTTATTGTAGTTTTAAGATTAAGAGACACTACATTTACAGACACGCTAAGGCAGTTATTCAATAGTTTTACAGATATTTTTCTACCTTATTATGTGGCTAGCCGCAGCTTAAAAAACTTAGATCAAATTAAAGCGGCAATGTACGCATTTGTTACATCTGCAATTGCGCTATCGTTAATTGCAATATTTGAAAGTGGTAAACAATGGTTATTGTATAACCCCCTTGGCGCTGCACTGGGTACTGGAGATCCATATGGCAACTATCTTGGTAGGGCTGGCGGCTTAAGAGCAATTGCATCATTGGGACACCCCATTGTATTGGGCTATTTTATTACTATTGCTATTGGCTTTTATTTTTACTTATGCAATTCAATTGAAAATAAATGGATTAAGAGATTAGGTGCCTTAATTTTAGCATTTGGCTTATATGTCCCTTTATCTCGCGGCCCATGGGTGGGAGCAGCAGCCATGATAGTTATTTTTATCTTATTGGGCCCAAAAGCCATTCAAAAGCTAGGCATGTTGTTTATTGCTGGCATATTTGCACTGCCATTGCTGGCAGTGATGCCAGGAGGTGAAAAAATAATCAACTTGATACCATTTGTAGGAGAAACTGAAAAAGGTAATATCGAATACAGAGAACAGCTTTTTGAAAATTCTTTAATCGTTATTAAAAGAAACTTACTATTTGGATCATCCAATTTTTTACAAACCCCAGAAATGCAGGCCATGAAACAAGGCGAAGGTATTGTAGATGTAGTAAATACTTATTTAAGTATCGGTTTGGAATCAGGGATTTCAGGAGTTGCGCTTTTCTTAGCTGTATTTTTAGCAGTTACGCTCGGCATATGGCGGCGATTAAAAAAAGTTAAAGACAAAAATAGCAATTTACATATTTTGGGCAGATGCTTAATTGCAATAGTATTTTCAGTGCTAATCACTATTGCAACTGTTAGCTCAATTGGTACAGTTGCGATTACATACTGGGCGCTTTTAGGTATCGGCGTGGCATACACGAGACTTGCCGATCATAACAAATAGCTAGTTTACTTGGCAGTAGAAATTAAAAACTAATAGTAGTAAGCCTTAGCTTCAATTTCAGCTTTATTAAACACCACACCCAACAAATTGTCTTTAGGTAGATGATGTAACGTTTCTTCAATTTCTGATTGAGTACACATGCCATTTGCGATAACTAAAAGTATGCAATCTACTTGC
>JANMNC010000001.1:0-15959 GCA_031373695.1 Methylotenera sp.
TGGATTTGCTCGACGTCGTAAAACTTTAGCTTAATTTATAAAATTCTCTTTAAAGGCATCATTCGGTGCCTTTTTTCACAATTTTTTTCAACGTTATTTTTGAATTAGCCATGTTTTTTTGTTTTTAAAAATTTAATTAAATGATAATTCATCGTTTCAGAAATTCAATATGTGATTATTAGCTTTAAATTTTCATTATCAAATATCAGAACTTAAATGTATTGTTAAACGATTAGGAAAAACTACAGTTATAATCAAATTTAGTTTGAACGTGATAGCATGAAACAACCTCTCCACGCTTGGACGGGCGCAGAAACAGGAATGAAGTGGCTAAGTGAAAAGTCTAATTGCGTAATTGTTCATGCCATAGAAGGCTACTGTAGAGATTGAGTATACAGCTGTAAGATGATACGTAATTCTCCATTGAAATGATTCGCTCTGGCAACGTGGTAAAGCTGCAAATATCAAACGATGAACGTCAGCTTTGGGCCGATAGCAGTCAATTAAATACGTAGCCATAACGTAGCATTTTAAACTTAATTAATGTTTCTCTTAGCTGTTTGATACTGTATTAATGTTTGGCGTAGTGTTGCAAGGTATTGATTAATATTAAATTTTTAGTAAAATCTTAAGTCCCATAATCCGTTGGTACTGTGTTCGCCTCACAGAGGGGCCACCAATAAAACGACCTAGAGAGAAATTTCTAGGTCGTTTTTTTATTGCTGTGCATCTGCGTTTTAAAATTACCTGCTTATTTTAATTAAATTTACTTTAATTTACATCTTTTGAACTCAAATCAAAATTTATACACTAAAACCTGTTTACATTCAGTTACAACTCATTAACAAAATGACGTAACTGATGTGAAAAATACTTAATATATATTTAATTTACATTCAATAATGATCGGGGAAATGAATGAATAAGCTTCCAGTTCTGTCTTTTACAAATAAGTTTTTAATGTCAATGGCTGCTTTTAGTTTGAGCACGTCAGCGTTTGCAGAAAGTAGTGTCATCTTACAATCAAGTGACTTTGTGGGTATTTCTTTTTGGTTAATATCAATGGCGTTGGTGGCTTCAACTGCTTTTTTCTTTCTTGAAAGAGATCGGGTTGCGGGTAAATGGAAAACATCATTGACCGTATCTGGTTTAGTAACATTGATTGCAGCTGTGCACTATTTTTATATGCGTGATGTTTGGGTGGCAACAGGCTCAACACCAACTGTGTATCGCTATATCGACTGGTTAATCACAGTGCCACTATTGATGGTTGAGTTTTATTTGATTTTGGCAGCGATTGCTAAAGTGCCAACAGGTGTTTTCTGGCGTTTAATGATTGGTACATTAGTCATGTTGGTTGGTGGGTATTTAGGTGAAGCTGGCTACATGGGCGCTTTACCTGCATTTGTAATTGGCATGTTAGGTTGGGCCTATATCTTATGGGAAATTTTCGGTGGCGAAGCTAGCAAAATCAATGCAAACCAAGCACCAGCAAATGTGCAATCAGCTTTTAATTTAATGCGTTGGATTGTCACAATTGGTTGGGCTATTTACCCAATTGGTTATTTCTTCGGCTACCTAACAAGTGCAGATCCAGCTGAAAGCATGAAAGCATTAAATATTGTTTATAACTTAGCCGACGTTTTAAACAAAATCGCTTTTGGTGTGATTATTTGGTCTGTAGCGGTAACTGAGAGTGAGAAGAAATCGTAATTTTTAGTTGTTAAACCACGATAGTGTTTTGCGGCAAACCTTATGTTTAGTGAATATACGAGACAGCATAGCCGCAAAACACTCATTAATATTGACAATAATTGTGATTAAAAATGTCTATTCAAACTTTAAATAATCAATCAACTGCCAAACTTTACACATCCTTTTCTATCGATGATGTAACTCATCAAGTAGATTGTCTGATAGAAAATACATTTTTAGACCAAGCATATTCACCTTCAAAACAAAATATATGTATTGAAGCAGTTAAGTATCATTTTGATTCTCCAGGCCAGCGAGTGAGGGCAAAAACATGTCTAGATGCCTGTATGAAGCTTGGTATACAGTACGATGATATGTTGATTTTAGCGGCAGCAGCTGAGTTACTTCATAACGCATCTTTAATCCACGATGATATTCAAGATGAAGACGAAATCCGCAGGGGTCAGCCAACCGTTTGGAAAAAATACGGTGTTAATGTTGCTATTTGTGCTGGTGATTTATTGATATCTTCAGCTTATGGCATTTTGGCGGGATACAGCAAAACATCGCTATTGCCTCAAATTATTTCAACCATTAATAGGCAAGCTAGGTCAGCTATTGAGGGTCAATCTTTAGATGTTTTATTCAAAAACAATCCACAGCTTTCGCTTGAACAATATGTTGGTATTGCAACCCAAAAATCTGGTGCGTTATTTAGTTTGCCACTGGAGTTAGCCCTAATAGCAGCAGACCGAAATGATTGTATTGAGTTAGCCAGAAAAGCCTGCGCAAACTTTGCAGTAGGTTATCAGATTGCAGACGATTTAGAAGATGTAACAAAAGACGGTGCTCATCTCCATGTAAGTCAAGCCGTCAACATTGCCTATGTATTAAAAGGCTTAGGTTATAAAAACGTGCAACAGCAATCTGCTGCCCTGTGTAAACAATATTTAGATGAAGCTACTCATGATGCGCTACAGCTACCAAATAACTCAGGCAGTATGCTGGTGAATCTAGCTGAAAATCTAAAAAATAAAATTAAGCATTAATTGATTCATGAAGCGGGCACTAGTAATTGGCGGTGGTTTTGGTGGGATTGCAATAGCACTCCGCCTGAAGGCAAAAAATTATCAAGTGACACTAGTAGATCGTAGCGCAATGCTGGGTGGCAGAGGTCAAGTTTTCATTAGAAATGGCTACAAACACGATGCTGGGCCTACAGTTATTACAGCGCCTTTTTTATTAGAAGAGCTGTTTCAATTATTTAACGAAAAATTGGCAGATCACATCAAACTAGTGCCACTCACCCCGTGGTACCGTTTTTATTTTTCGGATAAAACTACTTTTGATTATGGTGGCACGCTGGAGGAGACGCTAGCAGAAATAGGCAAAATTTCTCCTAACGACGTAGATGGTTATCAAAAATTACTTAAACATTCACAAAAAATATTCAATATTGCTTTTGTTCAATTATCAAGCGTGCCATTTAATCACTTTTTTAAAATGCTCGCGCTTGTACCAAAACTTATTGCATTAAAAAGCCATGAAACTGTTTGGAGCATGGTGTGTCGCTATCTAAAAAACGAAAAGCTGAGGCAAGCTTTTTCAATACAGCCACTTTTAGTTGGTGGTAATCCATTTTCAACAACCAGCATATATGGATTAATCCATTATTTAGAGCGAGCGTATGGCGTTTTTTTTGCAATGGGTGGTACAGGCGCAATCGTAAACGCACTGGCGGATTTAATGAAAAGAAATGGTATTGAAATTTTACTCAACAAGACCGTTAAAAAAATAGTTATTGAAAATAATACTGCAAAAAAAGTGATTTTTGTCGATGGCACAAGCCACGAAATGGATGTCATCGTTTCTAACGCAGACCCGACTTATTTATATGAAAATATGATTGATTGGCATAATGTAGCCATTTCTACTAAGCTTAAATTAAAAGCTGCGCATTATTCAATGGGGCTATTTGTTGTATATTTTGGCAGTACAAAAAAGTATCACGACGTTGCGCATCACACCATTTGGTTAGGCAAGACCTACAAAGAGCTGTTGCACCGAATTTTTGACCAAAAAATACTTTCTGATGATTTTTCGCTTTACTTGCATAGGCCTACAGCAACAGATGAAAGCTTTGCGCCGGCAGGTTGTGACAGCTTTTATGTGCTGTGCCCAGTACCCAATTTGCAGGGCAATATAAACTGGAAAGACGAAGGCGAGCAATTAAAAAATAGAATCGTGGAAGCGCTAGATAAAACCATCTTGCCCGATCTTAAACAGCATATCGTTGAAGATTTTTACATGAGCCCTGAGGATTTTAAAGAAAATTATCTTAGTACGCATGGGGCAGGATTTTCAATCGCACCAATATTTAGGCAATCTGCTTGGTTTAGATTTCATAACCAATCTGAGAAGATTAAAAATCTCTATGTGGTAGGGGCTGGTACTCACCCTGGCGCAGGGCTTCCGGGTGTGCTGTGCTCTGCTAAAGTAGTGGATAGCATGTTGCCAAAGGCTAGCTAGTGGCTCACACATCCAACTATTTGGTTTCGGCACAATATGCAAATCAATCGAATGAGATTCTATTTAACAAAGGCAAAACATTTTATTGGGCTAAGTTTTTTTTAAATAAACAAGCTGCCCAACGAGCTACACGCTTATACAGATTTTGCCGATATATTGATGATTTAGCTGATGAAGCACAAGACAAAGCCCATGCTTTTAATTGCCTAAACAATATCAAAGCAGACCTAATCGCTGGGGTATCAAACGATGTAATTATCACTGATGTATTAGCGTTATTTGACGAATGCGATATTTCGGTTCAAATTCCAATAGAATTAATCAATGGTGTGATAGCGGATTTGGCTTTGGTGCTTATTAAGACCGAAGCGCAACTACTGGAATATTCCTACCAAGTAGCAGGTACTGTGGGGATTATGATGTGCAAAGTGCTTAATGTTTCTGATTCGAACGCGCTATATCATGCGATAGATTTAGGCGTAGCAATGCAACTCACCAATATAGCTAGAGACGTTTATGCAGACGCATCAATGGATCGAGTGTATTTGCCCGAATCAATGACAGGACCATTAACACCAGAAGATGTGATTGCGCTTAGCGATTTAAATCACATAAAACTCACACAAGCAGTGACACTTCTTTTAAAAAAAGCTGACCAATATTATGCAAGTGGTTATGCTGGATTAGTACATTTACCGTTCAGCTCTCGCGTGAGCATATTGATAGCTGCAAAACTCTATCAGCAAATTGGGCTTGAAATAAAACGCACGCGTTTCAAAAGCCTGAAAACCAAGGTATTTATACCGCTTAAAATGAAGGTAATTCTCAGTATTCAAGTCTGTTTTAAGGCAATTTTTGATCGAAAATTTTGGTGTTATCGTACCGTTCATCATAAACAGTTGCATCAACATATTAATAAGCTACCATTTTGTAATGGATAAGCACTACGATTTGGCTATATTGGGCGGTGGCTGCGCTGGGTTAAGCCTCGCTATGCGGTTGGCAGAGGCTGGATTATCTGCACCCACTACACTTGTTTTAGAAAAAAACGCACATTATACAAATGATAGAACCTGGTGCTTTTGGGATGATGCAAATCCAGAACTTAGAAACTGGGTAGATCACTCTTGGTTAAATCTTGAAATAAAAAATGGTAACAACACCTTTATAAAAAGCTGTAAAAATAACGCTTACTTAATGCTTTCTGCTCAAACATTTTATGAGCGTTCGCTTGCAAAGATAGCAGAAAATAAGCAAGGTGTGACAATACTAACTAATCAAGATATTTTAGAGGTTACTAAAACAAATAATCAAATATGGCGCGTCACAACGGCTACGGGCGCTTATACCGCTGATAAAATTGTGGATACTAGACCTGATAGGCAAATTCAAGATGAAGATTCTTTATTGTGGCAGTCATTTATCGGATATGAAGTTGAAGCAAGCCGAGATATGTTTGATGCCAATACATTTGTTTTAATGGATTTTGACGCTACATTCAGCCAAGGCCTTGGCTTCGTCTATGTACTGCCTTATTCAGCAAATCGCGCGCTTATTGAATACACTATATTTGCAGATCAAGCTTTTGCAGCTAATCAGATCAGCGAATATATCAAGCCAGCACTTGTAAAATACTTAAAAGATATAGACTATAAAATATTGCGAACCGAGTATGGCCAACTACCGATGGGAAATAAAAAAGTAAAAAAATCCAATGACCCTAGTTATATCTATGCTGGCCTCTATGCAGGAGCAGCTAGGGCAAGCTCTGGTTATGCTTTCCAGCGAATACAGCGTTGGGCAAAAGAATGCGCGTATGTATTAATCAATCATCAATCATTTGTGGCACCTAAAAAAGATTCATGGATTTTGGCTACCATGGATGACATTTTTTTAAATGTGTTAAAGTCAAATCCCAAATTATCCATTCCGATATTTTTTAATTTTTTTTCATGTTGTAAAACTCCAACAGTCATTCGATTTTTGAGTGAACATGCCAGCATCATAGATTATTTGTCTATTATGGCCTCAATGCCAAAGTTGCCATTTTTAAAAGAATTACCTAGTTATACCTTTAGGCGATTATTTAAACATCAACATGACTAGATACTTAATATTACAAAGTAATATATTTATTGTTATCACCATCATAACAATTACTTCATTTTATTTGGTCATGGATAAGAGCAGCGCATCCAGTGTTTTAGCACTTATTTGGTTTATCGTTTTTTTTGGCGTACCGCATGGTGCGTTAGATACCTTATTTGCAAAAAAAGCTTTTGCACTCAACAGCATAAAAAGCTGGCTTCTGTTTGTGATTGTTTATTTGTCACTCTCAATTGGAGTTTTAATTTGCTGGATGTTACTACCGACTTTTTTTTTCATCCTCTTTTTATGTTTCTCGGCGCTGCATTTTTCTGATGATTTAGGCAATATAAAGCCCAAATTACTGGGTACTTTATATGGATTTAACATCATTACACTGCCAAGTATTTTGTACTCAAGCGAATTAGCAAAGTTATATGGCTATGTAATTAACTATGGTCATGCGGTGAAAATCGTAAGCATAATGATGCCATTTTCAATTATTTTAGTGGCATTAACATTAGTACTCACTATGCTTTCTTACCTAAAAAAAAATTCAATTGATAAACGAAGCGTATGGGAAACAGCAGCTGTAGTTTTATTGATGCTATTGATTGAGCCACTGTTCGCATTCACTATTTATTTTTGTTTTATGCACAGCGCGCGCCATATATTAAGAGCTAAATTTTATTTTATTGAATATTCAAATACAGCGCTGCTAATTACTTTAGTCTTACCAACATTAGTTGTGCTGCTGTTTTGTGCATTGATTTTTCAAATGCTACCAACAGAAAAAGTCGATGAGAATCTGATAAAAGTGACGTTCGTAACACTCGCTGCTTTAACTTTTCCTCATGCATTTTTGCTGGGCAAAGTTGGTTTTTTAAAATGGCTAAAATCTTATTCCGCAGGGCAATCTATATCAAGCTAAGAATAAATAACGTTTCCAAAATTAACCGTATCAGATTGTGTAGGATATTCTGGAATCTCCACAAAACCAAAGGTTATAAAGGTGCAGAGTTGAAAATACTGAACCCTAATTATCAATATATTAAATATAAAATGATTAAAAACTTCAATAAAGCTGCCTGTTGATTAATGCTCTAAATTGATCTGCCCTTATCCCTTTTAATATATTTTAATTAGTGATGAACTTAGAGCAACTTAAATGATACTTACAAGAGTCATTTGAAGTAACTATCGTGTTGCTTCAAGGAACAGACAAATTTTGGAGTAATTCAATGAAACGTACTTTAGTATCCATTCTTTTCGGCTCAATCATCGCTATTTCATCAATATCAGCTTTTGCAGCTAAAGATATTGTTGACACCGCAGTAAGTGCTGGCAGCTTTAAAACACTAGTGACAGCACTAAAAGCTGCTGACTTGGTTAACACTTTAAAAGGCAAAGGCCCTTACACTGTTTTTGCACCAACAGATGAAGCATTTGCAAAGATTCCCAAAGCGGATTTAGACGCACTTCTAGCCAACAAAGAAATGTTAACAGCAGTATTAACTTACCATGTAGTGTCAGGCAAAGTCATGGCCAAAGATGTTAAAGCGGGTGATGTGGCGACAGTAAATGGTAAAACAATCAAAATTACGACTGATGGTGGTGTAGTAGTTAATACATCAAAAGTCACAGCAACTGATATTAAAGCTTCTAATGGTGTTATCCACGTGATTGACACTGTTTTAATGCCTTAATCTTTTCTAAACTACAACATTTAACTTTGCAGCATAAACAATCAATTTTACCTGTCAGGACAAGATTGATTGTTTTAACTATTTAATTTAAATCTGCAAAGACACTTTCTAATACCAATTTTTTGAATGGAATCACATGCACGATATTATTGACACCGCCGTAGCGGCAGGTAAATTTAACACCCTAGCAGCAGCATTAACCGCAGCTGGCTTAATAGATACATTGAAAGGCGCTGGCCCGTTTACAGTTTTTGCACCTACAGATGAGGCATTTGCAAATCTACCCGCTGGAACTGTTGAGGCTTTATTAGCAGATATTCCAAAACTAACAGCAATTCTTACTTATCACGTTGTTGCAGGTAAAGTGATGGCTGCAGATGTTGTTGGCTTAAACGGTAAAAGTGCAACAACCGTCAACGGCGCTGAAGTAGCAATCAGCACTGAAGGTGGTGTGAAACTAAACGGTTCGGCAAATGTAATAACAACTGATATTGAATGTACAAATGGCGTTATACACGTGATTGATGCTGTTATTTTGCCAGCCTAATTCTTAGGCAGTAAAAATAAAAAAAGCCCAGCAAGTTTGTTGGGCTTTTTTGTTAATCGTGCTTTAAATCGTTAATGTTTAATCCAAAAGCTGTATATCAATATCAATAAAATAATCATATTTACGGCCACACTAAGAACGTGAAAGACGTTAAACTTTTTGATATTGTTTTCATCTTTTGCTTTATTTACCGCGGGAGTTAAAACCCAAAGTGAAATTGCAAATAACGTTGCACTTACAAACGCGATTACTTTTAACTGAAGTGATTGTGCCAATATGCCAGCGATGACGCAGCTAAATCCCAATACGAAATAATATTTAGGAAAAAATTGGCGCACATAAACGCTGGCCCATTCTTGTGGTAGCACTTTAAAAATTGTGGGTGCTACAGCCACACTAAAAAATATCATTACACCCACAATACCTGCAACTAAGTACATGCTTAACATTTTTGGCCTTCGAGATTATCTGTTGGTAATTTAAGACTGTCTTTTGTAATAGCAACTCGCTATTAGGCAAATTTGTTGCATTATTTATTGATGCAATTTTTTAACAAACTCAAGACAATTGCTACGGCAATACACTTGGTTGAAAGTTGCAATTATAATAACTTCGTCATTGTTGAGTTTTAATTTTTAGGCAAATTTGAAGGCTGACTTAGGCTATAAGTATTGCAATTATTCTTTGTAACTTATCCAAAACAAGTAAGCCAAATATCATCTATCGTTTATATTTTAGTTGTTAAATCTAAATATAAATTGGGAACGTATATTGCTTAGGTAGATTGTTTTAATTTTATAAATTTACTTTAAGGAAGCTGTATGACCAAACAACTATTTATATCTACAAGCGTTGCCACAGCCGCATTAATGACGGCATGTGCCACTACCATGAAAGCACCAGAAGCACCTGCAGCAGTTACAGTACCCGCAGGCAATAAGGTAGTGATGACTACCGTTGGCATTGGTGAGTTAACCTATGAATGCCGAGTAAAAGCAAACCTTGCAGATACATTTGAATGGGTGCTTGCTGGGCCAGAAGCAGTGCTGTACGACAGCAAAAAGAATGCGATTGGTAAGTATTATAAGGGCCCAACGTGGGAATCTAACGATGGTAGTAAAGTTACTGGTAAGCAATTGGCAGTGTCGCCAAACTTAGGCTCTATTCCGCTGCAACTAGTGCAAGCAAGCCTCGCAACTGGTACTGGCGTTATGACAGGCGTTACTTATATTCAGCGGTTAAATACAGTTGCAGGCCTAGCGCCAACTTCATCTTGCGCCGTAGCAAATGTTGGTGCTAAACAGAAGGTTAAATACCAAGCGGACTACATTTTTTATAAAGCTATGTAAGCGTTAGCGGTGCAGCTGCCCCATATATGTGCAAACTGTGTTGGGGTGGTATCCAATTCGACAGAACCTTAAAACAGTAATGTGCGCGTTGTTACTACTTTAAATTTAGCATTGTTAAACTACAAGTCAAAACAATATATTTATTTAAGCTGCTTATAAAGCATTCGATATAAATATGTGCTATCAATTAAAAAGCCCGCCTTAGCGGGCTTTTTAATTGATGCATTTACAGCTTATAACTACCGAGCAAAAAATAATTCTTGGCAAAGCTTACAGATAATGGCCTACAGGGCATGCAAAATAAAGACCATAGAGTGGCTAAGCTTTTAATATGCTTTCTAACAGGTAATACTAAAAATTATGTGTAACTTGTAAGCTTAAAATATCTACACTGGCTTCATATTCGCCACTAACTCTGCCTCTAACTGGTGTTTGGTTATCGTCAATATCTGAGTCGCTAATAAATAAATGCGCATAACCAACATCAAGTTTTGTACTGGGTGTTGCTTGCCACGCGGCACCTATAGCTAGCCATTTTCTATCATTGCCAGGTATGCGCGCCGTGCGATATTCATCGCTTATAGCCTCTTCATCATAGGCAAGGCCCGCACGTAGTTTAACCGTATCGCTATAACGATAATTAGCACCAATAGAGTAGCGTAGAGTGTTTTCCCATTTTTCAGTGGTAGAGTTTAAAAGTGCGCCATCATCCCGAAAAACTTCTAATTTTTGAAATTGACTCCAGCGTGTCCAAGTAATGTCACCCATTAAATCCCAAGTATCATTAAGCTTGCTAAAGGCGCTAATAGAAAATGTTTCTGGTAGGGTAACATCTGCTGTTACATCGCCGTCTCTTGCCGCACCTGCATTTGGCACCAGCGCTGGACGTTTAAATTTAACATCGCCATCTAAATGCTGATCTACTTTTGAGCGATAAGCAACACCAAAACGCGTATCAGCAGTGGCTTGATAAATAGCACCTAAATTGTAGCCCAAGCCCCAATCTTCGCCTTTAATCTTAGCAGACCCTTCACCAGCGCCACCAAAATTGACGGCATTGGTTAGCTCTGCCTGAATCCACATTGCAGATACGCCAAAGCCTAGCGACAATTGATCGTTTACTTTAAATGCTAAAGCAGGATTAATGTTAATGGTTTTTAAGTCGGATTTAATGGCCTGAAAACGGCCTAGCCAATCTTTGTTATATTCAGTTTTTAAGCCAAAGGGTGTGCTAACCCCAATGCCTAACTTAACGCTGTCGTTGAAATCGGTTTTGAAATAAAAATTTGGGATAAAAGCTAAATCGCCAATATTGCCACCTTCACCACCTAGGGGTTTACCACCACCCGCTATAGACCCTTGGTTATTAAAGTTGCCATCGGGTTTAATTAAATGTAACACACCAGTCGCTTGTGAGCCTTCAATGTAAGTCATGCCAGCAGGGTTAAAAAATATGGTGCTTGCATCTTCGGCTACTGCAGCAGCGCCAGCATAAGCATTGCCTAAGCCGCTACCGCTTTGCTCGGCTAACGCAAAACCTGCGGCTTGAGCAACCATAGGTGTGGTAAAAACAACAAAACTGAATAATAACTTTTGCATGTGACATAACTTTCGCAGATGTAAATTAACCTCATAAAATAATATCACATCAATAAGTTACGGGATTAATTTACAGTGTTTTGGCGTTAATTTTAGCTAATCAATGTTGTTTTATTCCAACATTTTATAGCCAAGATAAACAACTTTTTTAATTCAATTTTTTTAAAATTAAACTAGCGCCAGTGCCACCAAAAGCAAATGAGTTTGACATTGCGTAATTTAGCCTAGAAACAGATTTTGTTACGTTAGGCACATAATCTAAATCACATGCGGGGTCTGGTAGTTTTAGATTAATAGTCGGCGGCAATTTATTTGAGTAAACAGCTAGTGTGGTTATTACTGTTTCAAGCGCGCCTGCCGCACCCATTAAATGGCCGTGCATAGATTTGGTAGAGCTAACGCTAAGATTGTAGGCGTGCGAACCAAATATTTTTTTAATAGCATTGGTTTCGGTAATATCGTTAAAAACAGTGCCTGTACCATGTGCATTAATATACTGAATATCAGCAGGTTTTAAGCCAGAATCGTTAAGCGCCGCCGCCATGGTAGCGGCTTGCCCTTCAACTGATGGTACCGCAATATGTTGGTAATCATTTGCGGCACCATAGCCGACAATTTCAGCATAAATTACAGCGCCGCGCGCTTTTGCTTGTTCGTATTCTTCTAGCACCAGCATGGCTGCGCCTTCACCAATAACCAAGCCTGACCGATTGGCAGAAAACGGTTTGCATGAGGCACTTAAATCATCTTTATCTTCGTCGGCTAGCGTTCTTATTGCCTCCCAAGATTTAATACTGGCATACGATAAAATAGCATCGGTGCCGCCTGCTAATGCAATATCGGTGTAGCCGTGCCGTATGTCTCTCATCGCCTGACCAATAGCCACGGCAGACGACGAGCATGCGGTTGAATAAGTGTGATTAGTGCCAGATATTGCAAAATGTGTGGCAATGGCCGATGCGGCGCTGTTATACATGCACATTAAAACCGTGTAAGGTTTTAGTCGATTTTCACCTTTGGTATAAAGCGTTTGGTAGCCATCTTCAACAGATAACGCACCACCCATACCAGTGCCTACATACACACCTGTACGCGATTTTTGTTTATCGTTTAGTTGTAATTGAGCATGCTTAACCGCTTCAATGCTTGAGTACAGCGCCATCTGACCGTTGCGGTCAAGAATAGAGTAATCACTTTTTTTACTAAAGTAATCGGCAGGGTTAAAATTAACTTGTGCTGCAACTTTGCATATTAATTGCTCTGCAAATGTGGCGTCTAGTAATTTAATACCAGACTTACCTGCATATATATTGTGCGTTAAATCTTCGATGGTATTACCAAGCGGAGATACGACACTGAAGCCAGTAATAACAACGCGGCGGTAATTTGGCATACAAGGCTAAATCGACATTGTTAAATAGATTTATTTTTTTCAAGCACTAAATCGTGCGTCACAGTCACCACATCTTGCAGGGTTTTAATGTGCTCAAAATTTTTGGGAAATGAAATGTTGTAATGATGCTCAATACTAAAAATTATTTCTAAAAAGCCAAATGAATCTATATCTAACTCTTTAAGGTTGCTATCGAGTTTAATTTGAGCCACATCAATTTTATTTTCTTGTATTAATAGATCCATTAGAAATTTTTTAATTTCGTCATCTAATGGAATTGTTTGTGCAACCATAAATTTATATCCTTTAACAGCCCAAATAAGTTATATTATATTTAATCTATATAATTATAGTGGTTTTCACACTTGTAAATGAAGGTTTTTATGAATATTGAAGATAGCGGTCTTAGTAACAATTTTAAGCAATTGTCTATTCGATACGATGAAAGCCATGAAGTATTGTGGACTTGTTTTAATCAAAAAAACATTATTCCTTGTTTTAACCACGAGCTTATAAACGAGCTTACTCAGCACCAAAAAGAGATTCAAAACACGGCCGGCGTTTTATACGATGGTGAAAAAGCGCACCATATTAAATACTCGGTTGCGGCTTCGGTTACGCCCAATGTATTTAATTTGGGCGGGCATTTGGCAATGATACGCGAGCTAGCTATTAACAGGCACAGAGAAGCGTTGCTAAATTATGCGACCAAAGGCATTGATGTGTTGGCCAATAAACTTTCGCGATTTAATAATTCTCCAATCATTAATATTAGTTTGGTACAGGGGCTGGCTTTAGGCGGAGGCCTTGAAGCGGTGCTTGCCAGCGATATTGTGATAGCCGAGCGCAAAAGTTTGTTTGGCTTTCCTGAAATTTTGTTTAATATGTTTCCGGGTATGGGTGGGTACAGCTTAGTTGCTAGAAAAGCTGGCGTTAAAATTGCAGATGAAATGATTCTTAAAGGTAAACAATATACTGCAGAACAAGCTTTTGAAATGGGCTTGGTAGATGTGTTGGTTGACGATGGTGAAGGTGAAAAAGCGGTGTATAACTGGATAGAAAAAAACAAACGTTTTTCTAATGGTTATTTAGCTGCACAAAAAGCTAAAAACCACATTAACCCTATTACCAATGATGAATTGATGGATATAACGAGGCTGTGGGTTGATGTAGCGCTAAAACTTTCTGATAGAGAGTTCAGTATTATGGATCGCTTTATTTACAATCAAGAGAAGCAATATATTAAAGCGCCTAACTTTAATAATAATCAATCTGCCAATAACGTGGTGCCGCTAAGGCAAAGTGCTTAGTTTAATAATAGCTTATTAAATAATACTCAACAGGGCAACACCATAAAACCAGTGCAAACTGGTTTTATTATTTGGGTATCTGCTGATTGATGGTTTGTTGATTTAAGTAATCCCATAAAAATACTTTGGTGCGGGCATAAATATCTTGTGCATTGCTAGCTAACAACTCAATGCTTTTAAAGTTATCAGACGGGCTGATATTACTTAAACTCTCGCACAATTTAGCCAGTTCGTAAGCACCCACATTGCCTGCGCTACCCGCAATAGTATGACCACAAGCTTTAATTTTTACAATGTTACGGGCTTTTGTGCAGGCGCTTAGTGATGCCATTCTTTGTTCTGTATCTGCCATAAAATCGAGTATTAATTTTTCAATAAAGCGGCTATTGGCATCTAACTGTTTCAAACTATTTAATCTGCTTACATCCAATAACAGCGCATCATTTTGATTTTCTAACTTAACGTTAGTGTATTCAATTACCTCGGCAGTTTTAAATGTAGATTGTGAAACAACATCTTCTATGGTTTGAATGAGTAAATTAATTTGAATAGGTTTTGTTAAGTAAGCATTTATGCCAATTTCTTTAAATGATTCTATGGTTTCTATCGTCGCATCGGCGCTTAAAATAATGGCAGGTATTTGCGGCTGGCCAATATTTAGCGCTTGATATATCTGAATAACCTCCATGCCGCCCATTATTGGCATATTGCCATCTAAAATCATTAAATCGTAATCTGTGTCGCGTAGTTTATCTAAAGCGAGCTCTCCATTTTTAACTACATCAACCTGATGATTTTCTTGCAACAATATCTGCGTAATAATCATGCTGTTTACTTCATTATCATCTGCCACTAATACACGATAAGATTTTATGTGCTTTTTGGCAGGCTTTTTAAAGTCACTAAATACTAATATCTCTGAAGAGCTGGCCTGCGCATTAACCAAATTAAGCTCAATTGGGTTTTCAATTAGATTTTCACTCGATTTATCTAGTGTAATCTCAAACCAAAATTTAGAGCCAACACCTAATTTACTCTCAACATTTAAATTACCGCCCATAAAGGCAATTAGATTTTTCGAGATGGTAGTACCTAAACCAGTACCACCAAATTTGTATTTAATTGAATCGTTAGCCTGAGTAAAGCTTTCAAATATCGTTTTAATCGCACTTTCATCAATACCAATACCAGTATCAACAATCTCAAACATAATGGCTGCTTGGCTTTCAGTTTGTTTAGTTACTTTTACAGTTACGCCTACAAAGCCACTTTCAGTAAATTTAACGGCATTACCAATCAAATTAATTAATACTTGTTTAATATGTAAAAGCTGGCCTTGCAACATTAATGGTGTGTCGTCAGCAATATCATAACTAAGTAAAACATTTTTTGCTTTTGCTTGGTTGCTAAACAAATTCACAGTGCTTTCAACTAAATGCTGTAAATTAAAACTAGCCACTTTACTAACAATTTTGCCGCTTTCAATTTGCGATATATCCAATACATCGTTAACTAATTGCACTAATAATTCTGAAGATGAATGCACAACATCAAACAGCATTTTTTGATCTTTGCTGATTGATGTATTAGCTAATAAACTACACGCACCCACAATTCCGTTAAGCGGAGTGCGAATCTCATGGCTCATGTGCGATAAAAACTGGCTCTTGGCTTTGTTAGCATTTTCGGCTTTTAGTGTGGCATCTTTTAACCTGTTAAGCAGAATAAGTGCGTACATTGGTATAG
>JANMNC010000119.1:0-6019 GCA_031373695.1 Methylotenera sp.
GCATGTCACTAGACATTCAAATTAGTTAGCAGTAAGGTTAACTTTCTGTGTTAATGGCGCAACAATGGTTGTAATGAGCACACTTAATATAACTTCTAGTGTTATTTTGATTAAAACTGCTTTTAAGTTCGCCTTACTTGGTGCACTTTTTTGCAGCTTGAGCGCTTGCTTGGGTGGCACTATTGCGCAACAAATTGCGCGCTCTATTGCCACCAGTGTGGCCGATAAAGTAGTCGCTAACGCCATGGATAAACAATACGAAAAAGACAATGCGCCTAAAAATACAGTATTAAAAGATACACCACCAGACCCTTATAAAATAGCTTTTGTAAACGCAGGGTTTGAGCCCGTGCAAGCAATAGCAGAGCCGTTGCCACAAACAACAGAAGAAATTGATGCGCCCATTGCAATCGCGCAAAGTAGCCAATTGGTGCGCGTAGAGTTGTTTAATTTATTGCTGGGTGAAGAAAAAGCTGCAGTGTATGAAAAAGCTCGCATTTTAGGCGCCACCACGCTACCAAAACTGCGAGAATGGCAAAATTGGAATGTGGCTACAGGCTTGGTTACATCAGACTTATCTAGTTCAAGTTTAGTCGTTTCAAACTTAGCTACTGCAAACTCAAAAACGGGTTCGCAAAAAAATAAAAAAGTGATTACTTTTTTAATTCCGCCAGAATTTGGTAAATTGCCAAGCGGCAGTATTGCGTTAGTAGAAATCGCTAGCTCGGGCGAGCTAAACATAGCGAGATATAAGGTAAATTAAGGTAAATTAAGGCTCTAGCAACCCACTACGCATGGCAATTAAAGCAATTTCTGCCGAATTATTAGCATTTAGTTTTTGCTTAATATTATACAAATGCGTGCCCACAGTGCGTGGGCTTAAAAAAAGCGTCTCGGCAATGTCATTGGTACTTTTGCCTTTTGCTAAAGACATAAACACTTCAAATTCACGTTCGCTTAATACATCTACTGGGTTTTGCTCGCCAGATAATTGTTGTATGGCCATTTGTTGCGCTACACTTGCCTCGATATATTTTTTACCACTGGCCACAGTGCGTATCGCTTTAATAAGCTCTTCTGCCGCGCTACGTTTGGTTAAATAACCCATGGCACCTGCATTGAGTACACGCTTGGGATGCACTGAGTCCTCGTGTGCCGATAACACCAAAATTTTAGCGTGGCTTTCTTTGGCTAAAATACGGTCAATCGCTTCCATACCGCCAATACCTGGCATGGTGATATCCATTACCACTACATCTGGCTTGTATTCCATATAAGATTTAATAGCAACTTCACCATTTTCAGCTTCGGCTATCACCTTAATATCTGAAGCTGATTCTAGCAACATTTTAAAACCCATACGCACTACCGCGTGATCGTCTACCAGCATGACGTTAATTTGACTCATTTACTGCACCTCAACTTGTATGGCTTGTGGAATATTAATGTAGATTGCTGTTCCTTTGTGGGCTAATTTGGCGTTAGGTTCAGAATCCACATTAAAACTGCCTTTAAAGCCTTGTACTCGCTCGCGCATACCCAGCAAACCAAAATGGTTAGTTTGGTCTACTGAGTTAACATCCATGCCCTTACCGTCATCTTTTATAGTGAGCTGCAGTGCGCCTGTTTTAGTAGTGGCAACTGTAATTTCAATATTTTTGGCCTCGGCATGCTTAATAATATTATTAATAGATTCTTGCACAATGCGATAAATATTAATGTTTAAGCTTTCGCCCAAGGCTTCTAATTTACCACTTAAACTTAAGTTTATTTTTAAATTAGGATGTTGTTTTTGCAGGTTATTAACGGTGTCTTTTAGCGTTTCTACTAAGCCCAAATTATCTAAAGAGCCTGGCCGCAACTGCCTAATAATATTGTGCATGCCATCGTAAATATGGTTAGCCGCGGCGACTATTGTTTGTGCACTGGCTTCTACTTCTGGGGCTTTTTCGCGAGTTTTATTAGCAATGGCCACTGCAAAAGTTTTAATTGCAGTTACATATTGGCCTAGCTCATCGTGTAATTCTCTAGCTAAACTTCTACGTTCATCCTCTATATGTGTTTGAATCAAATGTGTAATTTGGCGGTTTTCTTCTAGCTTGTTTTCTGCTACCTCGGCTTTTCGCTCAGCAATTTCAGCATGTTTGCGCTCAGTAATATCGCGCATACTGCAAATATCGCCAATAACCTCGTTGGTGTTTGGGTCTATTAATGGCGCGGCAGAAATCGAAACATCAATAATACGGCCATCGCGTGCGGTGCGTTGCGTATCGTGGTTTTCTACATTGCGCCTATCGTTAATGGCACGCATATTTTGTGCTAAATCGCGCTCTTGGCCTTTGGGTATAAGCAAACTGGCCGATTGCCCTATAATATCTTGCGGCGCATAGCCAAATATTTTTTGCGCTGCCGCGTTCCAAAACGAAATATTACCGTTTAAATCGTGAATCATCATCGCATCGGCCGTTTGTTGCGCAATTAAAGCCAAACGTTGATTGTCTGCGGTGCTTTTTTGCAGCGACTCACCCATTAAATTGAAGTTTTTAGCAATAGAATCAAACTCTGGTAAATTAAAATGCGGCAAGCGCGTGGTTAAATCGCCTTTTTCCATATTATTAATGGCTTTTAACATAGGTTGCAACGGCTGCAGCCAGCGGCCCAACATCCAATACACAATAGCGTTTAACAGTACAAAAAAGCCAAGCCCTACCCAAAACAAAAAGCGCATTTTGCCCCAAGCTTCACGTATGGCGCCTGCTGGGTTGGGCTCTACTAATAATTTGCCAAAGCGAATAGTGCGTGAAACCGCTTTTTCATTTGGATTAAGCGCATTAATAAACCATTGTGGCGGTGTTTCATTGGCACGGTATTTAGAAGGTGGCGATTTAAAAATTAAGTTACCGCTTAAATCGTATAAATAAATTTCGTTACTGCGCACATGCCCTAAATGATTTAAAAAACGCCGCATTACATCGTGCGTATAGCCCCACTCTGGGTTTTGAATAGAGCTAACAACAACCGTATCGAGCAACTGCACAGTTACGCGGGTTGCGGCTTCTACGCCTTCTTGTATAGAGGATTTAGTGCCTTTTAAATTGACGTAACCCACCGCCACCATAAATAGCAACAGCAAAGCGGCAATTAGCAAATTAAGGCGAAAGCGCAAACTCATTTTAAGGTGCTCATTTTAAGGTGTTAATTTTAAGGTACTCGTTTTAAGGTCATTATTTAAGGTGCTTATTGCATAATATTCATCTATTCAATAACTTATATTTAAGTATCTACTGTTAAACAACTATTAATCTTCTTTAATCTTCTATTATTATGGTTTTAAATTCGGCTGGCACAGGCGGGTACTCTAATTGTAGTTTTTTTAGCGCACTAAAAAGTAGCCGTGAAATTAACAAATTACGGTTCATTTTAGAATCTGCCGGCACTACATGCCAAGGCGCATATGCAGTACTGGTGGCGCTCATGGCGGCTTCGTAAGCTTGCATATATTGTGGCCACAGTGCGCGTTCTTTTAAATCGTTTGGGTTAAATTTCCAAGTTTTGGTGGCGTCATCTAGCCTATCTTGCAGGCGAAGTTTTTGCTCGGCTTTTGATATATGCAAATAGCATTTAATAATCACTGTGCCAGTTTCTGTTAATAACTTTTCAAAGGCATTAACTTGCGCATAACGGCGCTTGCACTCTGCGTCATCTATCCAGTCATGCACTTTAACAATTAGCACATCTTCGTAGTGGCTGCGGTTAAAAATAACAATCTCACCTTTTTTTGGCACCTCTTTGTGGGCACGCCATAAGTAATCATGTGCCAGCTCATCATCGGTTGGGCCTCTAAAATTAGCTAGCCTAATGCCCAGCGGATCGCACTCGCTAAATACGTGGCGCACCGTGCCATCTTTGCCACTGGCATCCATACCTTGCAGCACTAGCAAAATTTTATGTTTGCCCTGCGCATATAAAATATCTTGCAGCGCATTAATTTTGCTGGCTAATTTCACAAGCTCTAATGCATCTTGTTCTTTTGTAGCGCCGCGTTCAGATTTATCATCTGATTTAATGCTTTTAAGTGAGAACGCAGAATTTAACTTAACGCGATAGTGTTGCAGATTACTCATTGCTTGATATCCTTACTATTTCAGTTTTAATGATTGATTTAAAGCTGTATTTTTATCTGTAAACAGTTTTTATGCTTTTTTCACTTTGAGTTAAATAAATCTCGCTTTGTATATGCAAGTTTAGTCTAGTTAATAACTCTTCTGGCAAAACAAACCCTAATTCACCATTAATTTTAATAATTTCAGTTTCTGTCATTTTTAAGCCTTATTAATCACATCGCTATAAAACATCCAGCGGGCTACTCACACCCCGCCCACCTTTATTCAACACATGTGTATAGATCATGGTAGTGCTTACGTCAGAATGCCCCAGCAACTCTTGCAAGGTGCGAATATCATAGCCGCCAGCCAACAAATGCGTTGCAAAACTATGGCGCAATGTGTGGGGCGTTGCAAGCTTTACAATACCCGCCAATTTAACCGCTTTTTTAACTGCGCGTTGCACCGTTTTTTCATCAGCATGATGCCGCCTAATCACTTTACTACGCGGGTCAACCGATAACTTAACTGACGGAAACACATATTGCCAGCTCCAACTTTTACCGCCGCTGGGGTATTTTCTATCCAAAGCCATTGGCATAAAAACTTCGCCATGGCCTGCATTTAAATCATCGTTATGCAGCGCCTGCACTTTTAATAAATGGCTTTTTAGCGGCTCCACCAAACTAATAGGCAACATGGTCACCCTATCTTTAAAGCCTTTGCCCTCGCGCACCAAAATCTCGCGCTGCGCAAAATCTACATCTTTCACCCGCAAACGCGAGGCCTCCATAATGCGCAAACCACTGCCATAAAGCAGGCTTGCAATCAGCCACATCGTGCCATCCATGCGGCTTAGCACGGCTTGTACTTCTGCTTGCGTAAGCACCACGGGCATGCGCTGTGGTACTTTGGCTTGGGTGACGTTGTCTAGCCACGGCAACTCAACACCCAATACTTCTTTATACAAATATAGCAGCGCACTTTTGGCTTGGTTTTGCGTGCTTGCAGAAACGTTTCTATCAACCGCCAAATGCGTTAAAAACGCCTCTACCTCTGCCGCACCCATATCTTTTGGGTGCCGCTTGTCAAAATGCCAAATATATCGTTTAATCCAATCTACATAGCTTTTCTCAGTACGCAAGCTGTAATGTTTAACGCGCATTTTAGCCACCACTTGGTCTAGCAGCTTTGGTGGCTGCGTATGATTTTGGTTATTTTGCATATTTAAAGTAATTAGGTGTGCTAATATTTATTTAACAATTGATTTAATTAAGATTATGCGCTTATTAAAAAAATTAACAACATGCCCAAATAAAAGATTAAGTTCTTATTTGGGGTCTACTTTACGTTAGGCCTAGCTTAAAAACCATTGCCCTAGCAATCGCTCTGGTATTGGTTCGTAGAGCATCGTTTTTAGGGTTATTTTGGCGTTTGGGTTTTGTGTGGTTTGTTAGTTTTGTGGGTTCAGGTTTTGTTGGGCTAGGCACGTAAATCTTGGTTTAGTTTGTGGCGTTGCTGTCGGTTGGTGGTTTGGTAATTTTCAGTTACAGTTTTAGTTATTCACGGTTTTGGTGTCGGTTGTTATGTCACCATTTTTGCAGTTTCACGTTGGGTTGTTTTTTCACCAGCCTAACCCATCATTCAAGCGGGACTGGCTAAAGCCAGCCCCTTAATTCAAACGTTAGGCTTTAATGAATAATAAAATTCACCAAATTATTATCTTTTTGTTTTTATTTGTCTGCGCACATGAAAGTATTGCAAGCGATAGAGTTACTCTAACAAAAGAACTGATAGAGACCCTTGATGTTGACGCATCAAAGAGCATTGGATTGATTAACGGTGAAAAGTACGTGGTTTCATGGCACGACGGTGATGTTCTAATTGTTGCGAAAGTCAATGCTAACAATAGCTAT
>JANMNC010000133.1:0-4080 GCA_031373695.1 Methylotenera sp.
CGAACAGATAGGCCAAGTAAATGCAGTGAGCTTACATGTGAGGCGCGGCGATTACGTCAGTAACCCAAAGACAACTGCAACCCATGGATTATGTTCTCTAGAATATTATAGAGCTTCGGTTAGATACATTGCAGAACGCGTGCAACTACCACATTTTTTTATTTTTTCAGATGACATTGACTGGGTTCAAAATAACCTGAAAATTGATTTCCCATGTGTATATGTTGAGCACAACCGTGGTGAAGATAGTTATAACGATATGCGCTTGATGAGTTTATGCAAGCATCATATTATTGCTAATAGCTCTTTTAGTTGGTGGGGTGCTTGGTTAAACGCTAATCCTAAAAAAATAGTTATTGCGCCTAAGCAATGGTTTGCAAATGATAAAAATACCAATGATTTGGTACCAAAAACATGGCTAAAAATTTAATATGAGCAAGCCACTTATTACGGTTGCTATGCCTGTATTTAACGCTGGTAAGTATTTAAGGCCCGCATTGCTTTCGATTATTAACCAAACCTATACAAACTGGGAGCTAGTTATTATTGATGATGGCTCTAGTGATGGCTGTTTAGATAATCTTTCTGAATTAAAAGACTCTAGAATTAAAGTATTAAGGGATGGCAAAAATAAAGGTATAGCGCCCAGATTAAATGAAATTATAGGCTTGGCCAAAGGTGAGTTTATTGCACGTATGGATAATGATGACATAGCGCACCCACAGCGATTTGAACTACAGTTAGCTAAACTACAAAGCCAGCAAGAGTTGGATTTGGTTTCTACACGCGCTTTTACAATAGATAAAAACAGTGAAGTTGTTGGTGAGCTGCCATTCAATTTAACGCATCAAGCAATTTGTGCTAAGCCTTGGTTGGGATTTTATATGGCGCATCCTACTTGGATGGGAAGAGCAGATTGGTTTAAAAAACATCTCTATGCTGACCCCAACCCCTATTTTTGCGAAGATCAAGAGTTGCTTTTGCGCAGTTTTGCTAAAAGTCAATTTGCAACTGTAAACCAAGTGTTGCTTAGCTATAGAGTTGCTAATAGCATTAATTTTAAAAAACTTGTTAAAACTAGAGTTGCTTTATTAAAGTATCAATTCAAGTATTTTAATGCTCATAGGCAGTATTTTTTTCTAAGTTTAGCCATAATTGTTTTTATATGCCGCATAGTTAAAGCAGTTTTGCTTAAACTAAGTAGCTTAAATAAAGGTAGCTAGCCGGTTGAAAAAAATTTGCTTTGTGTTGACTGTAGAGTTTGCAGTAAAAGTTTTTTTACTTAATCATTTGCGCGCGCTAACTAAGATTTATGATGTGACTGTAATTGTTAATACTAACAACCCTAATTTTTTGATAGAGCATGGTATTAATGCCAAAGTAATAGCTTTGGATATTACTCGTAAGATAGGTTTTTTTTCAGACTTGGTTGCTCTAGTTAAATTAATGAAAATATTTAGCCAACAACGCTTTTCTGCAGTACATTCAATTACACCTAAGGCAGGTTTATTGGCTATGTTAGCTGCCTGTCTGATAAGGGTGCCATTACGTATTCATACATTTACTGGGCAAATATGGGTGACAAAATCAGGTTTTAAACGCTTAATACTAAAGCAGCTTGATTGCTTTATAGCCAGTTTAACCACGCACAACATTATAGATAGCCCATCGCAACGTGATTTTTTAGTAAATGAAAAAGTCGTATCAGCCAACAAATCAATCGTGTTTGCAAAAGGCTCAATTTCAGGTGTGGATATCAATCGGTTTAAGCCAGATCCAATTGCTAAATCACGTATCAGGCAAGAACTCAATATTACAGAAGATGCAATACTGTTTTTATTTCTAGGTCGGTTAACAGTTGATAAAGGGTTGTTAGATTTAGCAAAAGCATTTGGCGAATTAAATTTTGCAAATGCACACCTACTTTTTGTGGGGCCAGATGAACAGGCTTTGCAAGCCGAAATTATGCATCTAGCTGGAGAGAGTGGTATGAATATTCAGTTTATTGGACACACTAACACACCAGAAATGTTTATGGCCGCGGCAGATGTTCTATGTCTACCGAGTTATCGTGAAGGCTTCGGTAGTGTAGTGATAGAGGCCGCAGCAGTAGGTATTCCGACAGTAGCATCAGGGATTTATGGACTCTCTGACGCTGTTGTTGATGGAGATACTGGATTGTTACACGAGCCGCGTGCTGTAAATGAAATTGAATATTGTATGAAAAGTATGTTGAGCAATCGTGCTTTAAGGCTAAAGTTAGGTAAACAAGCGCAAGAACGTGCTGTGAAAGATTTTGATAGTAAGTTGATAACACAGGCATGGTTAAATTTTTATCATGAAAATATACATTTAAATGGTTAAGAGAGCGCTTGATTTTTGTATGGCCTTATTCGCAGCGCTAGTTTTTATGTTGCCATTTTTATTGGTTGCAGTAGCGGTACGGCTGACTTCAATTGGGCCAATTTTGTATTGGTCTGACCGTGTAGGGCGCAATTGTCAATTATTTAAAATGCCAAAATTTCGTACTATGTGTGTAAATACGCCTGCTGTGGCGACTCACCTTTTAAAGGACCCAGAGCAATTTTTAACGCCTATAGGCTCTTTCTTACGCAGATCTAGCTTAGATGAACTACCTCAATTATGGAGTATTATAAAAGGCGATATGAGTTTTGTTGGACCGCGACCCGCTTTATTTAATCAAAAAGATCTGATTGATTTACGTACTCAATATAGTGTTGATAAATTATTACCTGGATTAACAGGATGGGCGCAAATAAATGGCAGGGATGAGTTGACTGTTCCGGACAAAGTTAAGCTGGACGTGGATTACATGAATAATCAATCTTTGTTCTTTGATCTAAAAATCATCATTTTTACTTTTCTTAAAGTATTATGTGGTGTTGGTGTAAAGCATTAATGTTGAAATTAAGGCTACTAATTGATAAGCCATTTAGTTAGAAACTACAATATTCTTTTATGTTAATCATTAAATACAACTAAAGCTGAACAATATAAACAATGAAAAATTACTGGCATTTTTTTACTAACTTGCGTTCATTTTCTGCATTTATGCACGATATTATTGCAGCAATATTTGCTTGGGAATTAAGTTTTCTTTTTCGGTTTAACTTTGATGTTCCACTAGATTTTTATGTGCATCTAACAGAAACGGTGTTTTGGGTAGTTTTAGTTCAAAGTATTATATTTATCATTTTTGGTTTATATCAAGGTGTGTGGCGATTTGCTAGCATTCCTGACCTAAAAAGAATTATTAAAGCAGTTGCTGTTGCTGCAATAACTGTGGCAGCATTGCTGTTTATGATCAACACCACTGTTGTGGTGCCAAGGACTGTACTAATATTAGATCCGATATTGCTTGTCTTGCTAATGGGGGGCACTCGTTTTACCTACCGTGCTTGGAAAGAGCATCGACTTTATGGCGCATCTAACTTACGTGGCGAGCCTGTTATTCTAATAGGTGCTGGTGAGCTCGCGGTAGCTTTGCTTAAAGATTTGAGCAGAAGCGAGCAATGGCGTGTAGTAGGATTGTTGGATAAAAACAAAGCTATGCATGGCAGATTACTGATGGGTGCGCGAGTATTTGGCGCTATTGAACAGTTAACAGAAATAACCTCTAGATATAATGTAAACCATATCATTATTGCTTTGCCTCCAGAAGCTTACAAGTTACGTCGGCAAGTGATAGAAATTGCTAATACTCAAGGTCTCACAGCGCTTACTGTGCCAGCGGTTGACGATTTGATGAGTGGTAAGGTAAGCATTTCTCAGGTGCGAAAAGTTGAAGTTGAAGATTTGCTTGGCCGAGAGGCTGTGAACTTAGATAACAAAGGTTTGCAGCATTTAATTGAAAATCATAGTGTTATGGTGAGTGGTGCTGGAGGTTCAATTGGTTCTGAGCTATGTAGACAAATACTCAAATATAAACCTAGTTATTTAGTGTGTTACGACATTTCTGAATATGCACTTTATCAACTGGAACAAGAGTTATTGTTGCATAACAGCAATATGTTAATTAAATTAGTATTTGTGACTGGTGATGTTAAAAACGAGTCGCGA
>JANMNC010000134.1:0-2124 GCA_031373695.1 Methylotenera sp.
TCGCGACTCGTTTTTAACATCACCAGTCACAAATACTAATTTAATTAACATATTGCTGTTATGCAACAATAACTCTTGTTCCAGTTGATAAAGTGCATATTCAGAAATGTCGTAACACACTAAATAACTAGGTTTATATTTAAGTATTTGCCTACATAGCTCAGAACCAATTGAACCTCCAGCACCACTCACCATGACACTATGATTTTCAATTAAATGCTGCAAACCTTTGTTATCTAAGTTCACAGCCTCTCGGCCAAGCAAATCTTCAACTTCAACTTTTCGCACCTGAGAAATACTTAATTTACCACTCATCAAATCGTCAAAAGCAGGTACTGTAAGGATATTTAAATGTTCATTTTGCGCTAAAAGTACTGCTTCTCTCCGCTTTTGGTAAGCTGCAGATGGCATAGCAATGATTACATTATTCACACTTAAGGTATCAGTGTGTGTTGCTAACTCTTTAATTAGCCCTAACACTTTTACACCAAACAACTCTCTGCCATGCAATGTTTTATCGTCATCTAACATGCCGACCACGCGCCATTCAGCATTGCGTCCCAACTCTTTAACTAGGGCAACAGCCGCCTCACCAGCACCTAAAACAATAACTGGCTTGCCTTGTTTTAAACTTAAGCCGTAAAGGCGATGCTCTTGTAATGCACGGTACGCAAAACGACTGCCGCCCATTAACAATATGAGTAGTAAAGGGTTAAGTATTAATACAGAACGCGGCGTTGTTACTATGCTAAGCATTAACAGCAACGCCGTTACTAAAACCGATGAAGTTAGTACTGAAAATACGATACGTTTTAGATCTGGCAAACTTGCAAAACGCCAAATACCTTTATACAAACCAAGCTTTGCAAATAATATAATTTGAATTGGTACAGCAATCAACATGGTTAACCATAAAGCTTGCATGAAGTTGGCAGGAATATCAAAGTTGAAACGTAGCTGAAACGCCAAAAACCATGCGAAACATGCCGCTAAAATATCATGTGTAGTGGCAAATAAGGTGCGATATTGTACAAATTTTTTATAATAGCGCATTGCTATTTTCCTTGTGACTGACTTATTTTTTTTAAAACCATATGGATATTGTTGGCCATTTGCTCTATTTGTTTGTGTGTAATTGTATGGTGCACCAAAAAGCAAAACCCGTTATCGGCAAATGTTGCGGCATTAGGTAATCGTTTAATTGATAAATCGCTTGTATGTGTAAATAATTTTTCACGATATATTTCTGCGCAGGAACCAAAAAAACAAGGCACACCTGACTCTACCAACGCATTTACAATATGGTTTCTAAGCTTTTCTACACTCAACCCACCAAACTCGCTACCAACTTTAACTTTAGCATAAAGCCTATAGTATGCATGCAAATCACCCTGATTTTCATTGAGCGTAGGCGTTTCTAAAAAATCAAACTCTTTAAGTACCGCTATCAATACTTGTGCATTAATATTTCTGAATTTTATCCAGCTAGGTAGTTTTTTTAGTTGTAACAAACCGATTGCCGCTTGAAACTCAGTCATTCTAAAATTAGAGCCCGCGCCCTCAGTTAGCCATCTAAAACCTTCTGGGTGCTGTTGATGATATACAGCATCATAGCTACGGCCTATATCTTTATAAGCCCAAGCTTGCTTAAATGCCATTTCATCATCTAGCAACAGCATGCCGCCTTCACCACCTGTGGATATAATTTTATCTTGACAGAAACTGAATATAGCTGCGTGACCCCAAGCGCCTACTGGCTTGCTAGCCGAGAAGGCGCCATGCGCCTGCGCGCAGTCTTCAATCACTTTTAAATTATTTTGTCTAGCCAAGTGCATAATAGCGGGCATATCACATGGCCAACCGCCAACATGTACAGGGATGATTGCCTTGGTTTTGTTGGTAATTAATGGGCTAATGGTACTTACACAAATATTTCCACTGGCAATATCAACATCAGCAAATACAGGCTTAGCACCTAATAGTAAAACACAACTTGCAGAAGCCACATAACTACGGCTGGCTACAATTACTTCATCGCCTGCTTGTATACCTAAAACTCGCAAAGCTAACTCTAATGCAACTGTACCATTTGACAATGCGATACCAAATTGCTTACCTACATAC
>JANMNC010000125.1:0-1784 GCA_031373695.1 Methylotenera sp.
GGGTGGTTTAGGCAAAACGCAAGCCGCCAAACTAGCCGCCATGGTGCCAAACCCAAGATTTTACGATAAGCATCGCAGTACACGCTACTTAAACCGCCGCACTGCCACTATACAAGCAAGAATGCGCTTTGCAGAGGTGCCTTAAATAATTAAACGGATGTTTTACGCGTTGTTAGATTAGTGTGTAAAAATGTTGCCCAAGTGTTTGAGTATTAACAAACGTCATGTCATACATTGCAGTTAGCGCTTTTGCCTGTTCTATTTCTAGGTCTGCAACGCAAAGAATAAAGTATTTTTGTTCCATGCCTAAGCGTTTGCGCAGTGCTACATATTTATCTAAGTCTTGTCTGAAATCTCCAGTTTTACATTCAATATAAACTGGCTGAGTTTTATTAATGAGAAAAAATACGTCAAGCTCTCTTTTTTCATCGGGTAAAAATGAAAGCGTCATATTTCGAGCACAAGAAAATTCAATATTGCGTTCTTGGCATACTCTTAAGCCAACCATTAGCGCGTACCACTCAAGCCAATCTCCAGCAAAAAAACGTCTTACGCTAGGCGCGTTTTGCAGCACAATTCGAATATTTTTCTCTTTCTTATTACTTATACAACGAGCAATTAAAGAGTGGTCGTAAAGACGCTGGATAAAAATTTCTAGTGCCTTAGCGTCATCTTTAGTTTTTTTATCCAGATAAATTAGATTGCTGGTGTATTCTTTTTGTTGAGCGTAGCGGATTCGCTCACAAACTTCGCCAAGCAAAGCGTAATCTGAACCAATAGCAACCGCTGCCTCGTCAAAAAACCCTGTTGTATCAACCGCGTTAATATTAGCTGAGGCTTTAATATTTTTTGTCTTAAACCAATTAATAATTGGGTCATGCTGCGCTACAGAGCTTAATAAATCTGAGTTATGTATGTCAAAGTTATCGTGGGGGTTTTCAGAAGCTACAGGGGTGGTTGTTACCTGATCTGATGTTGAAGAATGGGTACGAAGTTCGTGCAATTCTTTTCGCTGCTCGAAATACATGCCTGATAGTTTTTTTACAAAAAATAGGGTGTCGTAAATTAATGTTGAAGTTCCACATTGCCCACAGTCTTGCTGGCTGCCAACTAGCTCTCTCGCATGCTCTGCGAGAGAGCCGCACTTGTTGCATCGGGATATAGACATTGCATGACAATCGGAATGAAAAAATTATTCTATCATCAATAATTGCGGTTGCCCGCATTACTACCCGTTCTATAAAATACTTAAAACTTAGAGTTGGTGCTGAAAATAATATGCAAATAGATGCTCTGCAAGGCAATATCCATGCGGCTTACAGGGCATTAATATAAGCACTTAAAGCATAGGCTTCAAATATTTACCCGTATAACTTTGTTTGTTGTCTGCTAGCGTTTCTGGCGTGCCCACACCCACCACCATGCCGCCGCCATCGCCGCCTTCTGGGCCCATGTCAATCAGCCAATCGGCGGTTTTAATTACATCTAAATTATGTTCGATAATAACGATAGTATTGCCAGCATCACGCAGGCGATGAATCACATCAAGCAACAATTGAATATCGGCAAAATGTAAGCCTGTGGTTGGCTCGTCCAAAATATACAGCGTGCGACCTGTGTCTCGTTTGCTTAACTCTAAAGATAGCTTAACGCGCTGTGCTTCGCCGCCGCTAAGTGTAGTTGCACTTTGCCCTAGCGTGATGTAGCCCAAGCCCACATCTAGCAAAGTTTTAAGTTTGCGTGAAATTACAGGTTGCGCGCTAAAGAAGGTGTGCGCTTGCTCT
>JANMNC010000173.1:0-11474 GCA_031373695.1 Methylotenera sp.
CTGGCAACTGCTAGATAGGTTTTGCCTGTGCCGGCAGGGCCAATGCCAAAAGTAATATCATGATCTTGAATTTGCTGTAAATACGAAATTTGTCTAGGTGTGCGTCCATGTAAATCGCCGCGCTTAGTCATTAGCACTGGCATAGTTGATGTGGCAACATCTTCAGGTTTAAGTTTATCGATTTCTACTAAGCCTAATTGAATATCTTCTAGCGCAATGGGTTTTTTGGCGCGCACATAAAAATTTTCAATTAATTGCGCTGCAATTCTCATGTTGTTATGTGTGGCCGATACGCTGCTGGCGCTTGTAATATTAAATGTGGCGCCACGGCGGTTAATGTTCACTTCAAGCGCGGTTTCAATTTGTTTTATATTCTCGTCTAACGCACCACACAGGTTATTTAGGCGGCTGTTATCTTCTGGGGTAAGGGTGATTTCCATAATTAATTTATTTGGCCAATTAAACGACGTGGATTCGATACATCGATAATTTTTACGTTCACAAAAGTATTGATTAAATTAACATCACCCGCAATATCTACCACGCGATTGTTATCCGTCTTGCCTGCTAAAAGTAAAGCGTCTTTGCGTGATGCGCCATCAATTAGTACGCGCTGAACTGTGCCAAGCATATTGCGGCTGACTGCATCACCCAGCTTGTCGTTAATGGCTTGTAGTTTAGCTAAGCGTGCAAGTTTTATATCTTGCGGCGTGTCATCTTTAATAAATGCGGCCGGTGTACCAGGTCGCGGGCTGTATAAAAAGCTAAAGCTGTAATCAAAGCCCACATCTGTCATAAGCTTTACCGTGGCCTCAAAATCTGCTTCGGTCTCACCCGGAAACCCGATAATGAAATCTGAAGTAAACGTTAAATTAGGGCTAGCGGCTTTTAGTTTACGAATAATAGATTTGTATTGCAGTGCAGTGTAGTTGCGTTTCATTGCCATTAAAATACGGTCAGAACCTGCTTGCACTGGCAAGTGCAGCTGTACTGCCAGTTTTGGCACTGAGGCAAAGCAGCTTATCAGTCGCTCACTCATTTCATTAGGATGGCTAGTAGTAAAGCGAATGCGTTGAATATTGCTGATTTCTGCAATGGTTTCGATGAGCATGGCTAAATCGGCTTCGACGCCATCATATTCTGTGCGATAAGCATTTACGTTTTGGCCTAATAAGGTAATTTCTTTTACGCCTTGCTCGGCCAATTGTATAGCTTCAGTTAATATGGCTTCAAATGGACGCGAAACTTCCTCGCCGCGCGTGTACGGCACTACGCAAAAGCTGCAATATTTGCTGCAACCTTCCATAATGCTTAAAAAAGCAGTCGCACCTTCAACACGCGGCGGTGGCAAATGGTCAAATTTTTCAATTTCAGGAAAGCTAATGTCTACTTGCGATTGACCACTATTTTGTGATTTTTTAATCATATCGGGCAAGCGGTGTAAAGTTTGCGGTCCAAACACTACATCCACATAAGGCGCACGCTTAATGATATTGTCACCCTCTTGAGAGGCTACGCAACCACCTACGCCAATGATTAAATTGGGGTTTTTTTCTTTTAGTGGAATAAATCGCCCAAGATGGCTAAAAACTTTGTCTTCGGCTTTTTCACGTACCGAACAAGTATTCAGTAAGATTACATCTGCTTCATCTACGTTATCGGTTTGTGTCATGGCATTATCTGCATGCAACATATCGGCCATACGTGATGAGTCATACTCATTCATCTGGCAACCAAAAGTTTTAATAAAAACTTTTTTAAGCTCAGATTTTTTAGGCAAAGTAGAGATTTTTTTAAGTGGGTTCAAGGGTTTACGGCAGGCTAAATAAAGTATAATTTTAGCGTATAAGCCAGCAAAGTCATAGTGCGATACTTTTTTGATTGAACAAAAAATCTACTTAAATTAGCTACTTATTGTGAGCTCAGGCTGTAAAATAGGGTGCAGTAACAAATTTATTTACGGTTTACAGGTTTTAAGCAATCTCTTATATAAGATATAAGTGTTATCATTTAGCTAACAAGCTTAACAAAATTGAGCTTGCACAGTAGTCAAACACGTTTCATGCACATCATGCATTTTAATTACTAACTTTTAAATCCTAAAAGGATCACTATGGCACTGGTTTCACTACGTCAATTACTTGATCACGCCGCTGAACATAATTATGGTTTAGCAGCATTCAATGTCAACAATATGGAGCAGGTGCAGGCCATTATGCAGGCGGCCCATAGCACTAATAGCCCAGTAATTTTACAAGCTTCGGCTGGTGCGCGCAAATACGCAGGCGAAGCTTTTTTAAGGCACTTGGTGTTGGCTGCCATTGAGTCTTATCCGCATATTCCAGTAGTTATGCATCAAGATCATGGCCCATCACCCGCAGTATGTATGCAAGCCATGCGGTCAGGCTTTTCTAGTGTGATGATGGATGGCTCATTGCTAGAAGATGCAAAAACGCCTTCTACTTACCAATATAACGTAGATGTGACTAAAAAAATTGTTGAAGCCGCACATGCTATTGGCGTGTCAGTTGAGGGCGAACTTGGTGTGTTAGGTTCACTTGAAACTGGTTTGGCGGGTGAAGAGGACGGCGGCGGTGCGGTAGGGGTGCTTTCGCATGACCAACTGCTAACTGACCCAGAAGAAGCTGCCGATTTTGTACGCCAAACTGGTGTAGATGCCTTGGCGATTGCTATTGGTACATCGCACGGGGCTTATAAATTTACCAAGCCACCAACAGGAAAAACACTGGCCATTAGCCGCATTAAAGAAATTCACGCGCGTATACCTAACACGCATTTAGTTATGCATGGCTCTTCATCGGTGCCGCAAGAATGGCTAAAAATCATTAACGCTTACGGTGGTGATATGGGTGAAACCTATGGTGTGCCAGTAGATGAAATTGTAGAAGGTATTAAATACGGTGTGCGTAAAATTAATATAGATACTGATTTGCGTATGGCTTCTAGCGGGGCTATACGACAGTTTTTTGAAACACATAAAAAAGAATTTGACCCAAGAAAGTTTTTGCACGCGGCAACAGTAGCCATGCGTGATATTTGTATTGCGCGTTATGAGGCGTTTGGCTCGGCAGGGCATGCCAGCCACATAACACCCATATCGTGTGAAAGCATGGCAGATCGCTATAAAGCGGGTGAGCTAGATGCTGTTGTTAAGCGTTAACTAGCGCCTAGCATCCATACAAATATAGCAAGTATAAATAAGAATGAAGGAAAAAATTATGCGCCGTAAACTGGTGGTAGGAAATTGGAAAATGCACGGTAATTTAGAAAGTAATCATGCCTTGTTAAGCGGCATTATTACTGGCTTGCAGGCGTGCGAAAATGCTGACTATGTTGTCTGTGTGCCCAACCCATATTTGTTTCAGGCACGCGAAATGCTAAGCAATACCAATATTGCTTGGGGTGGACAAAATGTTAATCAACATGAAGAGGGTGCTTTTACAGGTGCGGTTGCACCACATATGTTGACAGATTTAGGCTGCACCTACGTATTGCTAGGCCACTCTGAGCGGCGTGTGCTGTTTCACGAAACTAACTTAACTGCCGCTGCTAGGTTTGATGCCACTATTAAAGCTGGCTTAACGCCAGTATTGTGCGTGGGCGAAACGCTGGCAGAGCATGAGGCGGGCTTAACAGAGGTGATTGTTGCTAGTCAAATGGATGCGGTTATGGCTACACTTGGCGATGAAGATTTTGCGACCGCCATGCGCGTTAATATGGTGTTTGCCTATGAGCCAGTATGGGCTGTTGGCACAGGCAAAACGGCCACACCACTGCAAGCGCAAGCTGTGCACGAGTTTATACGTAATCGCATAGCCCGCCGCAACAGTGCTGCCGCAGAGCATGTGCGTATTGTATATGGCGGTAGCATTAAGGCGGGTAACGCGGCAGAATTGTTTAGCATGCCCGATGTAGATGGCGGCCTTGTGGGTGGCGCATCACTATCAGCAAACGAATTTGTGGCTATTTGCAAATCGGCTAATTAGCTGTAGCCCAGCTAATTAGTTTTTTATGTGGATTTCTTTTTAGTTTTCTTTTGATGATAGCTAAAAAGTTTATCCACTTCATTTTTGCTGCCCAGCATTACTGGCACGCGCTGGTGAATGCTGGCAGGCGTTAACTCTAATATTCGAATATGGCCTGTTGTGGCAGCGCCTCCCGCTTGCTCCACAATAAAGCTCATGGGGTTTGCTTCGTACATTAGTCTTAGTTTGCCAGCTTTTGATTTGCTATCAATGGGATACATAAACAGGCCGCCACGCACTAATATGCGATGTACCTCTGCCACCATAGACGCTACCCAGCGCATATTAAAATCTTTTTTGCGCTCACCCTCTTCACCTTGCAAGCAATCATCAATATAGCGTTGCACAGGTTCTTGCCAAAATCGATAATTCGACATGTTAACTGCAAACTCTTGTGTATCTTGCGGTATTTGCATGTTGGCATGAGTAAGGTAAAAGTCACCAGATTTAGCATCAAGCGTAAACCCGTTAACGCCATTACCTGTGGTTAAAACAAACATGGTAGATGTACCATATAAAGCATAACCAGCGCATATTTGGTTAATGCCAGGCTGTAAAAAATCATTTAGCTTTGGCTGTTTGTGTTCACTTTTTAAAATAGAAAATATAGTACCAACCGAAATATTCACGTTCACATTAGAAGAGCCATCTAGTGGATCAAACAACATTAAGTACTGACCGTTTTGTTTATGCTTTTCGGCGATTTCTATCGGCTCGGCAATCTCCTCTGACACCATACCTGCTACGAAACCGCTTTGCTGCGTTGTCTCAACAAAAATATCGTTGGTAATCATGTCTAGCGCTTTTTGCGTTTCACCCTGCACATTGGTGGCTGCCAAATTGCCCATATTGCCAGCTAAAGCTCCATCATCTATAGCAACAGCAATTTTTTTAACTGAACTGGCAATATCACTCAGCATGGCACTTAGCGCAATCTTATGCGTATTTTGCAAATGCTGTGCTAAAAAATCTTCAAGCTTAATGGGCTGTTGCATGCAATCTCTTTTTCTAGATAAGTTGGTTTAACTGCTTAATTAAGAACATAAAATATTAAGTGTATTTTACTGATGTTTTTGCATATGTTGTATAAGCATTAAGCAAAGTTTGCAGCGGCAAGGTAAAATAGCGAATATTTTTTAAATAACCTCAATATGCAAGCACTCCCCATATTTTTAAATATTCAAAATCGCCATTGCGTAGTAATTGGCGGCGGCGATGTTGCCATGCGTAAAGTGAGCATGCTACTTAAAGCCAGCGCGGCTGTTATGTTGTATTCGCCAGAGCTTTGTCATGAGCTGCAAGATTTAGTCGACACCCAAAAAATTACATACAAAAAATCACATTTTGAAGTTAATCAGCTAACAGGCGCATGTTTGGTGATTGCAGCCACCGATGATGAGGCTGTTAATATTGCTGTTTCACTGGCGGCTAAAGCACAAAATATCCCTGTTAATGTGGTGGATGCACCCGCTTTATGTACATTTACCATGGGTTCTATTATTGACCGCAGCCCAGTGGTTATAGCTATTTCTAGCGAAGGTAATGCACCAGTGCTAGCACGCTATATTCGTGCAAAAATCGAAACCATGTTGCCTGCTACTTATGGGCGCATTGCAGATATTGCGGGCGAGTTTCGTGACCAAGTAAAAGCTAAATTTGCTACTACCCAAGCCAGACGCATTTTTTGGGAAGGAATATTGCAAGGCCCAGTAGTTGAGCGTGTGCTATCGGGCCAAGAGCAAGCGGCTCGTGAATTATTACAAAATATACTTAATGATACAGATGCAAAAGCCAACAAAGGTGAGGTGTTTTTAGTAGGAGGAGGTCCTGGTGACCCAGATTTGCTTACCTTTCGCGCGTTACGCTTAATGCAACAATGCGATGTGTGTGTGTACGATAAATTGGTTAGCCCAGAAGTGATGGAGTTAGTACGTCGTGATGCTGAGCTGATTTTTGTAGGTAAATCACGCGATCAACACACCATGCCACAAGAAAAAATTAACGAGTTGCTTGCCAGCCTTGCCCTGCAAGGCAAGCGGGTGCTGCGTCTTAAAGGTGGTGACCCTTTTATATTTGGTCGCGGTGGTGAGGAGATTGAAACCCTTATGCAGCACGGCGTGCCATTTCAAGTGGTGCCAGGCATTACTGCCGCCAACGGCGTTTCTAGTTATGCGGGTATCCCGTTAACGCATCGCGACTATGCGCAAGCTTGTTTATTTATAACAGGCCACTTAAAGGCCAAAGAAGGATCAAGCGAATTGTCGCTCGATTTAGATTGGGTTGCCATGTCGCGCCCACGCCAAACAGTTGTAATCTACATGGGCTTAGTGGGTTTAAAAGAAATTTGCGAAAAACTAATCGAGCACGGTGTACCAGCCACAATGCCAGTAGCGGTAGTGCAACAAGGTACAACGCAGCGACAAAAAGTGGTTACTGCAACACTGGCAGATTTAGCCGAAAAAGTTACTGCAGCCGAGATGAAGCCACCATGTTTGACTATTATCGGAGAAGTTGTACAGTTGCGCGAAAAATTGAATTGGTTTAATGTCTAGAGGTTGGTTATTGTATTAAGGTTAGTTTCTGGCGAGGTAAGTCTACTGAGGGTGGTAAATGCAGCATAGACATTTAAGAAAAATATCAAGATCCCGTTTAGCTCAAGAAAAATTTAATGTACTACTTTTAGAATCAGATTCTAATTACGCACTATCGCTAAAGCAGGTGATAGAAAGCCACTTGCCCGTGGGCGTAACAATAGTACGTACCGCAACTGTTGCAAAAAGGTTGCTTGAAAAAGAGCCTAATCAATTTTTTATAAGCATTACTAGTGTGCTTAATTTAGATTCATCAGCGTTTGAAAAGATTGATTTGCTGGGTGAGTTTAATTTACCAGTCATTGCTATTGTGCATCACTATGAAGATGAAATGCGTGACCAGCTAATTAAGCGGCACGTAATTGATTACGTGGTTAAAGATAACACATTTGACCACCGTTATATTTGCGATCTCATTTCAAGAGTGCATAAAAACTGCGCTATTAAAGTGCTGGTGGTAGACGACTCTAAAGTTTCGCGCTTTATTATCGCGCGTGAATTAACCTTGCAAAAATTTCAAGTGCACCACGCCGGTAATGGTTTAGAGGCATTAGCGGTACTTAAAGAACATCCCGATATTAAGCTAGTGTTGGTTGATAACCAAATGCCCAATATGGATGGCTATACTTTTATAGCGCAAGCGCGCGAAACTTATAATAAAGATGAGCTTGTAATTGTGGGCGTCTCTGGCTCGGCAGATCCACGTATGGCGGTTAAGTTTTTAAAAGCAGGGGCAAACGATTTTATTGCCAAACCTTTTAATTATGAAATGTTGCTGTGTCGCATTACCCAAAACTTAGATATGTTAGATGCTATTAACTATGCTAAAAACTTATCTAATACTGATTTTTTAAGTGGCTTATATAATCGCCGTTACTTTTTTGAGCAGGGCAATAAAGTATTAAACACACACTTGCAACATGCTAAAAGTGAAGTTGATGGATTTGAAGAAAAGCCATTAACTGTGATGATGATGGATATTGATTTCTTTAAAAAAATTAATGATAAATATGGACATGATGTTGGTGATGAAGTTATTAAAAACTTTGCATCGCTATTAAACGAGCATTTTGAAGATGACCTTGTCGCCAGAATAGGTGGTGAGGAATTTGCAGTGCTAAGCCAATCAAACCAACATTTAAGTAGTTTTAATCAAATTAATGCGTTCAGATTAGCCGTTGCAAACCAAAATATTGAGATAAAAGGCTATGATTTTCGCTACACCTGCAGCATTGGCGTTACAAGCATCTTAGGTAAAAATTTAGATGAGATGATTGTGCATGCTGATAAGCATTTATACAAAGCTAAACACAGTGGCCGCAATCAAGTCTCTGGCGGCTTGCGCTCTGTATAACTGGTTTTTTAAAGCTATTTTAATGCTGTATTGGCAAGGTCAACCTTGCTTCTAAACCGCCAGTAGGCCTGTTAACCAACTCTAAGCTGCCGCGGTGCAGTTTAGCAATGCGGTTACAAATAGCCAAACCTAAGCCGCTACCACCCTCATTTTTGTTACGCGCGCTATCCATACGTTCAAATGGGCGCAACAGTCGCTGTGCATGTTCTGCAGGTATGCCAGGCCCGTTATCTAGTACGCTAATGACGATTTTTTCTGCAGTAATTTTACTTTCTACCTCTACTTTACCTTTAGAATAAGCATAGGCGTTACCAACTAAATTATCTAGCAAGCGCTGCATGGCTAGTGGGCGTAGTGGAATAAAATAGGTAGAGGCCAGTTTCAACTTCAAGTCGCGTCCAGCGCGTGCTTGGCGCTCTGCTAGGGCATTTAACAACGCGTTAATATCCATCATTTTGGTCGGCTCGCCTTCTACCCCACGCACAAAATCTAAAAACTGATGGATTATATTATCCATATCGGCAATGTCTTCTATCATGCCAGCCTTCATGTTGTTGCAGCTGTCATCAGGCAGCATTTCTACCGCTAAACGCAATCTTGCTAACGGCGTACGAATATCATGCGAAACACCAGCCAGTAACAAAGTACGCTCGCTATCTAGCCGCACCAGCGATTCTGCCATATCGTTAAATGTGCGGCTTACTTCGCGTAGCTCATCCACACTGTCTTCTGGCAGGCGTGGCGCAGGTTCGCCATTACGCAATCTATCGGCTGCATAAACCAATAAATTAAGCGGCCGATTAATGCGTGATGCAATAAGATATGCGCCTAATAATGACAGTAAGCCAACAACAGCGCCCCAGCCCAGCCAATGCCAAGGAAAAGGCCTGTCAACTTGTATTTTTGGTATCACTACCCAAAAATCGTCCAGCTCCACATTAAAGCTAATCCATAAACCTGGTATGCCATAGTGATTAACCGTAATAATGGTTTCTACACCTAAGCGCTCACGAATTTTTTCTGCAATTAAATTAATAAATGGGTCGTTAGGCAGTGGCTCAATATCTTCTAAAAAATCTGCTGAATATACACGCACACCTTCACGGCCCGATAGTTCTGAAAGCAAAGCTAGGCGACGGTTTTCATGCGAGGCAATTAGCGAGGCACGAGTGTAGTTAACAATGGTTACCGCTTGTAAAGCTGCAGTAGTTGCACGTGGTTCGCGATCAAAATAATCGAAAATTTTAAGCGATGCATAAATACTGACTGCCAATAGTATGGCAATCAGTAACATTAAGCGTGATAGCAGTCTGCGAGGTAAAAATTTCAATGCAATAATTTAATTAATTAACTTAATATTATGAGACTTATGCCATTGTGTTTAGTGCGTTGCTTCGCCATCTGGAATAAACACATAGCCAAAGCCCCACATAGTCTGCAAGTAACGCGGATGGGCTGGATCTGGCTCTACAATGCGGCGTAAGCGTGATACCTGCACATCAATACTGCGGTCAAATACATCTAGCTCGCGGCCACGTGCTAATTGCATAAGCCTATCGCGCGAAAGTGGTTGGCGCGGATGCTCGGTAAACACTTTAAGCAATGCAAACTCACCGCTGGTAATGGTGATGGGCGCACCGTTGCGACTAAGGCTACGGGTAGATGGGTCAAACACAAACTCACCAAAACTAAAACTTTCTAATTTGCCTGCGTTGTCTGCTTCTGGGCTGTGCTCGTGGCGGCGCATAACTGCGTTAATACGTGCTAGCAGCTCGCGTGGGTTAAATGGTTTCGGCAAATAATCATCTGCACCCATCTCAAGTCCAATAATACGGTCTACTTCATCGCCACGCGCAGTTAGCATAATAATGGGCGTTGCAACGTTATTGCCGCGCAAACGGCGGCAAATAGCCAAGCCATCTTCGCCTGGCAACATTAAATCTAGCACTAGTAAATCAAAGCTATCAGCGCTTAATGCAACATCCATTTCTTTAGCGTCTGACACGGTTTTAATGCTAAAACCTTGTTCGGTAAGGTAGCGCTGCAAAAGCTCACGCATACGTAAATCATCATCAACCATTAATATTTTTTTGCTATTTTCAGCCATAGTGACTACTTTCTTAAGTGATAACTTTTGTAAGTGACTACTTTTTTATTATTACATCAGCATGATACAGTTAATAACTACTTAACAAGTATAGGGTTTAAGGATTGATAAATCTAGACTGACAAAACTTTTTATTACACTACACGTCTTAATATTGCTTTTGTTACAAATGTTTACAAATATAGTGTTTTATGAAACATTGCATTTACAAAGCTAATTCATGATAGCTACGTTTTCTGTTTTAAATACAAAAAATTATAAAGAGATAGCATCAATAAAAATGTTGTTTAAAAACCATAATTTAGCTATACCAATGCCGCTTTTATTTGCGTTAAGCACGCTATTAATAACGCCAGTATTTGCTGACAATAAATTTGGTGACAGTAAAAATTCGTTTATTAATGACGATAAATCAATGGTTGATGAAGCCGATGAAGCGGGCTTAGAGCAAACATTAGAACACAATTTCAGCCCAGAAGACCGTGCCCGCTTGCGCAAAGCACTGACAGATTATGCAAAAAATACCGACCCAGAGCACACCCAAATTGAACAAAAACGTAAAGCCATGAAAGAAAATGTGCAAGCGCGTTTTAACGACTGTAATAAAGATAATGATGATTCACTAGATCGCGAAGAAGCTACGCAATGTTTGCCACAAATTGCCCGCCACTTTAACTACGTAGATGTAGATGAAGACAACGTGATTACCATTGAAGAGCTAGAGCTGGCTCAAGCCAAATCTTACGAGCGCCAACGTGCTGCAGAAGCCAAAATGGAAGCGCAAAAGATTCAAGAAGCGGAAGCTGCCATTAAAAATAAAAGTAAATCTAAAGCTAATAAACAAGCCGCCAGTACTCGCAAACGACCTAGCTAATTTTGCCAACTAATATGTTTGGTAAAATTTAAGTCAGCAAAGTTTTAGTTACAAAAACCTATCTACCGCAAACTCCAAGTAAACCCAGACTAAACTCAGAGTTCTGCAACTTACACACCGCAGTTCACTCATAATCAGTATTGTAAAATTACCTTTAATTGGGTTAAAGTATTTTCATGAATCAATCACAACCCAGCCTTAATGCGCTTTCTGTAGAAATTGTTACCAGCATTAATGACATTGCGGCTGCCGATTGGGATAACTTAACAGACGGTACACCACTGTTAAGTCATGCATTTTTAAGTGCGTTAGAAAACTCAGGTTCAGTAGGGCAGGGCACGGGTTGGAACCCGCACCCGCTAGTGGTTAAGCAAGCTGGGCAATTAATAGGCGCCATGCCTTTATACTTAAAAAGCCATTCGTATGGTGAATATGTGTTCGATTGGGCTTGGGCCGATGCTTATCAGCGTAGTGGTTTAGATTATTACCCCAAACTGTTGTC
>JANMNC010000195.1:0-24918 GCA_031373695.1 Methylotenera sp.
CATACAAACCCATGACGCCTTCGGCAATGATTACATCTGCCTCTTGCGCAGCTCTGTATAACTGCGCTTTGCCATCTTCAAGCCCGCACATGCCTAAATCTAAGTTATATACCGGGCGGCCAGTGGCGGCTTGCAAAATCATGCTATCGATAAAATCTGGCCCGCATTTAAAAGCCTGAACGCTTAAACCACGGTTGCGCCAAGCGCGAGCAAGCGCAGCGGTGACCAGCGTTTTACCTTGGCTAGAGGCGGGTGCAGAAACCAGAATGGCAGGGCAGCTTATTTTTTCCACATCGTCATTCCCGCGCATGCGGGAATCCATGTTGACTTTAAAACTTTAAAATGGATTCCCGCCTGCGCACCACAAGGGCGCTCCGATTTGCTAAGTGCTAAAGCACTTGCAAAGTCGTATGCGGGAATGACGGAATTGGGGTGGTTTAAGGGGAATGAATGTTTATAAATTAGCTGCATTTTATTAAAACTCAGTTTTACCATTCAACACCAGGCATGGCTTTTACACCTGCATGAAACGCATGTTTAACTAAATTAATCTCACTCACCGTATCGGCAATTTCAATTAAGCCAGCAGGTGCGCCACGGCCTGTTACTACTAAATGTTGCATATTTGGGCGGTTTTGAATGGTGGCTACAACCTCATCAATCTCCAGCCATTGATATTTCAGCGTATAGGTAAATTCATCCAAAATGACTACGCCAACTGTTTCATCTTGCAAGTAACTTTTAACAAGTGCCCAAGCCGCTTGGGCGCTTAGCTTATCTTGTTCTGGGTTTTGCGTTTCCCAAGTAAAACCATCGCCCATCACGTGCCAAGTAAGGTTGGTATTTCCACGAAAAAACGCTTCTTCGCCCGTATCAGAGCGGCCTTTAATAAATTGCACCACAACGGCTTTCATGCCATGCCCTAGCGCACGTGCGAGCAAACCAAAAGCCGCCGTAGATTTGCCTTTGCCATTACCCGTGTGGATAAGAAACAGCCCACGTTCAACGTGGGCTGCTGCTATTTTTTCATCCACCACCACTTTTTTGCGCTGCATGCGCGCAAGGTGGCGAGTGTTTTTGCTATCTTCTTCGTTCACATTAGGCTTTTTTGCGTTGATTTATACTCACCAGCGTAAAGCAAACATGCACCACCAATGCCACGCCTAACCAAAAGCCTATGTTTTCAATTTGGCGCGGAAAATATTTTACTAACCTTGAGCCAAACTCAACAATAGTAGGCTCTGCATAACGGCCACCAAAAAAGTAGAAACCACCACTAGAAAACATCTCGCTCACTGCTGCTGCCACGACAACGCTACCGCCTAATGGTAAAAGCGCATTCCAACTAAAGCTGTAGCGTTTTGCAAACCAACGCCCAGCAAGCCATAACACGCCATAGGCGGGTAGCAAAAAGCCGTAAGCCGGTGTGACGCAAAAGTTACTTACACCACCAAATGTAATGGCGGCGTAATCTAAACCACCACACAAAGCCAATAAAGCTACAAATACCCAGCTAGGTTTTAAATAAAACCCCGCTAAAAAAAACACTGCCAAAGAAGCACTGGGTAAGTTGGTAAGAGAGGCAAAGTGATGTCCTCGCGTCATCACAACCAAAGCAACTAGTGCTGCGCCAATCATGATTTGTTGTGTTTTAGAAATTGTAAGCATATAAACCCCCATTAAATGTTTTTGACATTTTAACCTAATTATTAAGGTTTCATATCGTAGCGTAAGCCAATAAATAGGTTGCTGCCTGCGGTGTTGAAAGCCGCCGAGGTTGATGCGTTACCTGTAAAGGCCAGTACATATTCTTTATCTAAAATATTATTGGCACGCGCTTCCAATCTCCATTCAGGTGTAATACGATAATTGGCTGTTGCATTAACCAACATGTAGCCTTCCATTTCTTTGGTGTTGGTTGCATTGTTATAGCGTGTAGATGCGCCTTCTATTTGGGCACCCCATTGAAAATCACCAATATTATGTAACAAATTGACTGTTCCGTAGCGATTACCGCGTCGCGTCAACAAATTATCTGTTGCTTCGTCGCGTGGCGATTGTACTGTGTAATTGCCGCTTAATAATATCGAATCTGTTATATTCCAGCCACCTTCAAAAGTGGCACCTTGTATCTCAACTTTGCCTACATTAACAGGGCAAAAGCCGCCTAATGTGCATCCAACAGTGGCAGGTCCAGTAAATGCAATTAAACTGCGGATGTGGTTTTCAAACACAGTAACTCCAGCATTCCATTGTTTACCACTATATTTTAGGCCAGCCTCTATGTTGTCTGATTTTTCAGGTTGAAGTCTAGGGTCACCAAAGTTAGGAAAGTAGAGCTGATTAAAAGTTGGCGTTTTAAATGCCTTGCCGTAATTGGCTGAAATACGCCATTCTGGTGTAATGCGGTAGCCGTAGCCCGCGCCACCCGTGGTGTAATTGCCAAACTGGCTGTTATGATTCTCGCGCAAAGAAAGTTGCAAGGTATGGTTGCCAATATCCGCAAAATAACTTGCTAAAAAGCTGTCATCATTGCGCTCCCTTTGTATTTGAGAAATCTTGTTGGATTTAGTTTTTACGTCTTGCTCTAGCCGGTCATAAGCCAGTGTTAGCATGCCAACTGGCAGTTTAAAGTCGTTTTGCCAAGTCAGTTGCTGTTGCTCGGTGCGAAACTCACCAAAGCTTGTTGGGCTGTTGCGGCTATCCGAATCATCTACACCCATGCCAAGTTTGAAAGTGCTGTGCCAAAAATCGGCAAACTGGTTTTTACTGGTGAAAGCATAGCTTTGTTGCGTTTGGTTGCCAAAATTTTCAAAACCGCTATCAAATTCATTGTGACCTTTGCTTTCAAAAAACTGCAAACCCCAGCTATGGCCCTGCGCTAATTCTAACTCTAAAAATGCAGAAGCACTTAAGTTGCGATAACTATCATCATCACTGTTTTTGCCAGTGCGGATACGCCTAGCTGAGAAACTTTCGGCATCTAAACTGCTTACGTTGACTCCGTATTTGAGTGCATTAACGCTACCGCTAATACCCGCTTCAGCAGTTTTAGTATCGTAGCTACCAAGCCCTATTGCGGCATGAACAAGCGGCTTGCCAGCATCACCTTTGCGTGTAAAGATTTGAATCACGCCGCCAATCGCATCTGCACCATAAAGACTAGAAGCTGGGCCGCGTAGAATTTCGATGCGCTCTATTTGCCCAAGCGGAATATTTTCAAATGCCGTTGTGCCTAACGTAGCAGAGTTAATGCGCAAACCATCGACCAACACGACGACATGATCGGAATTTGTGCCACGTAAAAACAAGCTGGTGCCTGTACCTGCGCCACCATTGGTAGTGACTTGTACGCCAGACTGCATGCGCAAAATATCCGTAAGCGAGCCAGCACCCATGCGTTCGATTTGGCCGCGGTCAATGACTGTTACATCAGCAATTAGCGCCTCGCGTTGTTGTGTCGTGCGGGTTGCAGTTACAACTACATCATCTAAGTTAATATTTTCAGCTGCAAATAACGGTGTTGCTAAGGGTGGAGATAGTGCCAAGCCGATAAGGCTGGCAATGAGTTTTTTATTCATGATTTTTCCTAATTACACGCGACCCCGCGTATAAGTTTTATTCGCTTTTTGATAAAAGCTTGGTTGTAAAAACCAGGAACACAACAAGAATAAAATAAACAAAAATGCGCTGTTAACACTTTAAAAAAACAGCATAAACACAGCTTTTGAGTACCGTCACCCCGCGGTATTGCCTAGCTTGCCTAATTATTCAGGCATAAGTTATAAGGCCGGTCTCCGGGCTTGTGAGGAATGATTTGCGCCTTCCCAAATATTAAAATACTCAGTGGCTTGTTGCAAAACTACACTCACTTACCGTTGCGGGGGCAGCATAGGAATAATTAACTAAATTAACGCACCTATTTCCCAGTTTCACCGTGTTTTATTGAAAATAAACAGCGGCACCTTACAACTAATTGTGATTATAACGGTTAAACAGTACTAACTAGCTGAATAAGTATTTAATTTTATGCAACAAGCATGACACAACATGGCAAATTACTTTGAATAGTGCACCTTAACTATTGACTATAATCATTTTTTTCAATTATAGTGAGCATATGGAAGTTGATTTAAAAAGTTTAGAAGAAAAGATCACCAAGCTTATTACTTTGTGCACAACACTGCGCGATGAAAATAGCCAGTTGCGTGATGATTTATCTCAGTCTCAGCAAAGTGCCGATGCACTTAAAAGTAGAATGCTGCAAGCAAGTAATAAATTAGAAAGTTTGCTGGAGTCTATACCTGAAGGTTTAGAGCCTGCAACTTTTGAATCATTAAGCGCGGAATCTTAACGAGTACTACAAATTGAATACAGCCCAATTGAATAAAAACCAGTTAATTAAAAGCTAATGAGCGCAATTAAATCAATTGATGTCACCATTATGGGGCGTGTCTTTACTGTTTCTTGCACTGATGAAGAACGTCAAGGCTTGCTAGATGCAGTGGGTTATTTAGATAAAAAAATGCACGATATTCGTGATAGTGGCAAGGTTGTAGGGGTTGAACGTATTGCGATTATGGCGGCACTGAATTTATCGCATGAAGTGTTAAATACCAAGGCTGGCGATATTGACATCGGCGATTATAAGCGTAGGATAAGTGTCATGCAGAATCAGATTGACGATGCAATGGCATTACAAAATAAGCTTATTTAGTCTTTACTTTTTTAGCCTTTGGTTATACTTTAATCTGGTTACTATTTAAATTTAAGTACTTTTAGTTTTAATCTGTTCGTCACAACTTTTCGTTAATCTTACACTCTACTGTAGTGAGTTTTCTGTGGTGTTGCTTGAGTCTTAAATTCCTTGAACTAGTTTTCGTTATAGGTTTCAGCTCATCAAGTGTTGTGTGCGCGCTCTAAATTGGGTTATCTTTTAAGATGCTCTTGGCGAGTGTACCTAATGCACTTTAGGTTGTTACCCCTTGAACCTTTTTGGTTCAGGATAACGGCTCAGGCAACACCAGAGAAAATTAATCTAACTGAAATTGCGCTGATACGGCGTTATTTTTCTCTCCTCGTAATTCTGCACTGCTTTTGTGCTAAGGCCTTGTCTTAGCGCAATTCATGGTACTTCAAATCGGCCAAGCTCACAATTTCTAAGCATTTTTCATGGCAAGCTTCTAAAATAACAGGTGGGGCAAAACCAGCATCGCTGGCTTCTAGCCATCTTGAGGCGCATAAACACCAGCGGTCGCCCGCCACTAATCCATCAAAGCCATATTCTGGCCTTGGGGTGCTTAAATCGTTGCCACTTGAGGCTGAAAACGCTAAAAACTCGTCAGTTACTTGCGCACAAACGGTGTGGCTACCGCTATCGTCTGGGCCTGTTTCGCAACAACCAGTACGAGTAAATCCAGTCAGTGGGTTTGTGCTGCAGGTTTGTAGTGTTGTGCCTATTACATTGCGTGCCATTTTTATTCCAAATTTTATTTAAAAAAGCTAATTTCAATTATCATACCCAAAATAATGGTTTTTAGAGAAAGTATTCAATGCGTTTTTGGTTAATGAAATCTGAGCCTGCCGATGTTTCAATTGATGATTTAGCAGCATTGCCAAACCAAACGGTGGATTGGTACGGAGTGCGTAATTATCAGGCGCGTAACTTTATGCGCGATGCCATGAAAATTGGCGACGGTGTGTTGTTTTATCACTCCAACTGCGAAACACCTGGCATTGCGGGCATTTGCGAGGTTAGCAGTCTAGCTTATCCAGATCGTTTACAGTTTATAAAAGGCCATAAATATTATGATGAAAAAGCCACAGGCGAAACGCCACGCTGGTTTAATGTGGATGTAAAATTAGTACGTAAAACGCGTTTGCTTAGCTTAAAACAGCTACGCGAGACACCTGAGTTGGAAAGTCTGCGTATTTTACAACGTGGCAATAGGCTCTCAATCACGCCAATAGACCCTGACGAATGGGCATTTATAATAAATTTACTACAATAAAAAAGCCTGCGTTTGCAGGCTTTTTTATTTCAATTTAAGTTGTTAACTTTATAACAGTAATTTTATTTCTGCGCTTGGTCTTGTTCTTGGGCTTGGGCTTGGTCTAAGCTACCCATTGTTTTTGGGTAGGTGACTATACCCCAAGGTAGGTTTTTAACTTCAATCGACTGAATGGGCGCTAAACTTACCGCATCAAACACCATAATGGCATCTGATTTACCACAAGCCAATAAAATTTGTTTGTTATCTGGCGTATAGCTAAAATGCCAGCAACGGTTACCTGTGGCCGCTTCTTTTACTTTTACAAAACTTTTAGCATCAAACATTTCTAGCGTTTTAGATTTATTGTTAGCTACCACAATATTGTTGCCTGCTGCATCGTATGCAATGCCGTATGGCGTTTCACCAGTATCTACAGTGCGCACAAAGTTAAAATCTTTATCTAACACCATGAATTTGTTGCCATACTCTAGCGTGGCTAAATAAGTGCTGCCGTCGGGCGAAATTTTAATGCCGCGAGGACGATCGCCATATTCATGGGTTTTAATGGTTTTAACTAAGCTACCGTCTTCAATATTGTGTACGGTAACCGTATTATCGGCTTCGTTAGTAATCACTATGTTATTGCCATCGGCAGAAAACTCAATGCCTTCAGTTTCTGGGCCACCAACAATTTCACGTATTTTTTTACCTAGTGTTAAATCAACTACAGCAATACGCGCGGGAATTTTTTCTTCGTCATCATCGTCATCGTCTTCGGCAACTTTCTCACCTGGTTTTGGTGGTGGGCCTGCTTTTGCGCTTGGCTCAGAAGAAATAAAAGCAAAATTGCCGCGAATGCGTACAAATTCAGGGTTTTTGCCTACTTCAATTTGTTGTAAAACTTCGCCAGTTGCTGTGTCTATCACCGAAATGCTGCCGTTTTCACGTGTTGCAACAATGAGTTTTTTACCGTCATCTGTCACGCCTAAGCCGCGTGGGCCTTTGGCTTTAACATCAAACTGTTTAATTACTTTCATAGTGGCTAAATCAATGACGCTAACCCCTGCATCTTGGCTGGTTACATAAGCCACGCCCGCGCTAGCAGATGCCGCTTCAGTACTGGCTGCTGGAGCATCGTTATTAGCGGTTTGTTCGGCAGTGTCTTGCGCTTTATCCTTATTACAAGCAGTAAGGCCTGCAAGTAGCGTTAATAAAACCAAGCTAATGCGTACGTTGTTAAATGTTGATGATAGTTTCATTAAAAATCTCCAAAGTTTTATCTGACTATTAAATAATGTCTTAATAATTAAGTTTTGTTTTAATAAGCTAAATTCAGATAGTTTTTATTAGGTTTAATCCCTTAGTTTATAAAGCAAGAACTATACTAAACGGTATATTACAGCAAGCGTATATAAAACAATAGCTTATTAAATCCCTGTTACTGTTATTGGTTGTCTACAGCCAATAGTGGTGGTTGCTGTTGATATAAAAAGTGATGAAAAAATGAGTGTTAACCTAAAAACAACTGATATGCAGGGTTTTGGGTTTCATCCCAATGTGGGTAGCCCAGATTCTGTAAAAATTTTTCAAAATCTGCTTGCTCATTAGGTGGTACTTGCATGCCCACTAATACGCGGCCAAAATCGGCGCCGTGATTGCGGTAATGAAATAAGCTGATATTCCAGTTTTGCCCCATGGAATCTAAAAACTTCATTAGCGCACCTGGTTTTTCTGGAAACTCAAACCTAAAAACCACTTCATGCTCAGCTTGTGGGGCATGGCCACCTACTAAATGGCGCAAATGTAGTTTTGCCACTTCGTTATCGGTTAAATCTAGCGCAGGTAAGTTTTGCGCTTGTAAATCGGCAACCAGTTTCGCAGATTCTAGTGGATTAGCGATGGCTACCCCCACAAAAATATGTGCAGCTTTTGGGTCAGAAAAGCGATAATTAAACTCAGTAATATTACGCTCGCCCAATAAGCGGCAAAACGCTTTAAATGCGCCTGCTTGTTCAGGTATGGTGACAGCCAATACGGCTTCACGTTGCTCGCCTAGCTCTGCCCGCTCGGCAATAAAACGTAGGCGGTCAAAATTCATATTAGCGCCCGACGCAATGCCTACCAGTGTTTTGCCCGTTAATTTGTTGCGTTTGGCGTATTCTTTAATACCGGCTGTGGCCAATGCGCCAGCAGGCTCTAGAATGCTGCGTGTGTCTTCAAATACATCTTTAATAGCGGCACAAATGGCATCGTTATCAACCACAATCATTTCATCTACAAATTGCTGGCATAATTTAAAGGTATGCTCGCCCACTTGTTTTACGGCGGCGCCATCGGCAAATAGGCCTACTTGGTCTAGCATTACGCGTTTGCCTAACTTTAGCGATTGGGTCATCGCTTCGGCATCTTTGGCCTCTACGCCAATTACTTTAATTTCAGGCCGCACCGCTTTTACATAAGCTGCAATGCCAGCCAACAAACCACCACCACCCACACAGCAAAAAATGGCTTCTATTGGCTCCGCATTTAAAGACTGATAGTGTGCATTTAAAATTTCTAGCGCGATGGTGCCTTGACCAGCAATCACATCGGGGTCGTCATAGGGGTGAACAAACGTTAGTTGCTCGGTTTTTTCAAGCTCCAGCGCCCTTACATAAGCGTCAGAATAGCTATCGCCAAATAGAATAACTTCTGCACCACGGCTTTTAACAGCATTAATTTTAATTTGCGGGGTAGTGGTTGGCATAACAATAACCGCGCGGCAGCCAAGTTTTTGCGCACTTAAAGCAACACCTTGCGCGTGATTGCCCGCACTGGCAGCTATCACGCCTTTTGCTAAAAGCTCAGGCGGCAAATTGGCCATTTTATTATAGGCACCGCGCAATTTAAATGAGAATACAGGCTGCATATCCTCGCGTTTAAGTAAAACGCGATTGCCAATTCTGGCCGATAAATTGGGTTGAAACTCTAAAGGCGTGACTTTTGCCACTGCATAAACTTGAGAGTTTTCTATTTTTTGGCGGTAATTATTGCTTAAATTTGTCGACATACGTTATTTTTAAAAAGCGGCTTGTTTTTAAAAGCATGCACGCAGTGTATTATATTGAATTGTTTGTATTATAAAGAATATTTAAGGAAATATCGTGGCTTATACGCAAGACGAATTAAAACAACAAGTAGCTAAAGCAGCTGTTGAATATGTACGTGAAGGTATTATTGGCGTAGGCACAGGCTCTACCGCTAATTTTTTTATTGAAGAGTTAGCTAAAGTTAAACATAAAATTGATGGCGCAGTTGCCAGCAGTGAGGCTACCGCACAACGTTTGCGCGGTCACGGTATTGAGGTTTTTGATTTAAACAGTGTAGATAGGCTAGATATTTATGTAGATGGCGCCGATGAAATTACCGAGCATATGCACATGATTAAAGGCGGCGGCGGGGCTCTGACGCGTGAAAAAATTGTGGCGGCAGTTGCCAAACAATTTATCTGTATTTGTGATGAGAGCAAATACGTACCAGTGTTGGGTAGGTTTCCGTTGCCTGTAGAAGTGTTGCCAATGGCTAAAAGTTATGTGGCACGCGAGCTGGTAAAACTGGGTGGCCAGCCGCAATTACGCGATTTTACAACGGATAACGGCAATATGATTATCGATGTGCACGGTTTAAGCATTAGCGACCCAGTGGCGATGGAGGCAAAAATTAACCAAATAGTAGGCGTGGTTACAAACGGTTTATTTGCTGCACGCCCTGCTAACGTGCTTCTGCTTGCAACTGCTAATGGCGTTAAAACGTTTAAAAAGTAATTAATTTATAGCGCTTTTTAGATAATAATATATTTGTCACAATTTTTTGCTAGTATCGAAGTTAGAAGAAATATAGGAAAAAGTCATGCAATTTGAACACACCAGTAAACAATATGATGCCGAGTTAGAATCCGTTCGCGCTAAAGTGCTAGAAATGGGCGGCTTGGTAGAGCAGCAAATCGTTAATGCATTAGAGTCTTTAATTAAAGCCGATATTAAATTAGCTAAAGATGTGATGGAAAACGATACGCGCGTTAATGCGCTTGAAGTGCTAATTGATGAAAATTGTAGTCAGATTATTGCGCGTCGCCAGCCAGCAGCGGGTGATTTGCGCATGGTGATGACAATGGTAAAAACCATTACCGACCTTGAGCGTATTGGTGATGAGGCCACAAAAATAGCACGCACTGCACAACGTATTTACGAAGAAGACCGCATGTACAAACCGCGGTTTACTGAGATTAAAGCCATGGTTAAAATTGTGCGCGAAATGTTGCGTACATCGCTAGATGCATTTGCACGTTTAGATGTGAGTCAAACCGCAGAAGTAGCGCGGCAAGATGAATTGGTAGATGAACAATTTCGTGCGGCCATGCGTCAATTGATTATGTTTATGCTTGAAGACCCACGCACTATTTCAATGTCGCTAGAAGTGTTATTTGTAGCCAAAGCCGTTGAGAGAATAGGTGACCACGCTAAAAATATTGCCGAATATGTAGTTTATATGGTTAAAGGCAAAGATGTGCGCCACAGCAGTTTAGAAGAGATTGAGCGCGAAACACAGCAACCGTAACACAGCCACTAAATAATAAAAAAGCACCTTAACTAGGTGCTTTTTTATTATTTAAACCCCTACTTAAGCACTTAAATAGCTGGCCTGTAAGGCAATATCCATGCGCGTTTCAGGGGCATGGTTTGGAGCTAAAATAGCTATTGCCAACACGCCAGTATCGACTATTCGCTTTTTTCTGGTACGTAGCCGCTTGCCGTATCGGCACCTTCACCAAAAAAGTACTTTTCTGTTTGCTCGCTTAAGTATTTACGTGCTGCAGGGTCGGCCAAACTTAGGCGGTTTTCGTTTACCAGCATGGTTTGTTGCTTTAGCCATGCAGCCCAAGCCTCTTTAGAAACGCTCATATAAATGCGTTTGCCTAATTCACCTGGGTAAGGCGGAAAATCCATACCATCTAGTTCTTTGTCTAATTTAATACAATGTATAGTGCGTGCCATGTTGGATACTCAATTTAGCTTAAAACGTAATGATAGCGCATGTTAAAATGCATATATTAAATTTGAGTAAAAATAAAGGCGCAATATGAGTGATTTAAAGCAGCCACAAAACCAAGCATCTAATGCTAATTTAGCGCAAAGCCATGCTGAAAGCCCGTTTAAAGGCAAAACTGGTTTTCGCCGTTTGCTAAATGCATTTGGATATTCACTAGAAGGCTTTAAAGCCGCTTTTAAGCACGAAGATGCTTTTAGGCAAGAGGTTTTTTTGGCGATTGTTTTGCTACCGTTGGGATTTTACTTGGGCAAAAATCCAATTGAACAAGCCTTGATGATGGCCAGTGTATTGTTGGTGTTAATTGTAGAGCTATTAAATTCAGCCATTGAAGCGGCGGTAGATCACACATCCACAGATCACCATGCCCTCGCTAAACGTGCCAAAGATATTGGCAGCGCCGCTGTATTTATAGCGTTAGGCATTGTGATTGTGGTGTGGGGCTTAATACTATTTAATTAGCTAGATTAATTTTGTATTTGTGTCAAAGCAGTTTAAAAATTGCGCCAACTAATTCATTAAAAATCAGCTCTGGCGCCAATTAATAGCGATCTTTCGCCTGCTGGTGAAATATCTTTTAAAAATGATGCATGTTCGCGAATTTCATCATTTAGCAAATTATTGGCTTTGGCGAATAATTCTACGTTTAGCTTAATGGGTAATTTGTAAGCTAATAGTGCGCTAACATTAGTATAACCATCAGTTTCCAACTCATTTTGCGCCGTGTCATTTTGTTTAAACGCGCGCAACACATCTAGCCTTGCACTAAAACCATTAAGCGCGTAGTGCAAACCAGCACCTAATCTTAGCGGCGAAATGCGGGGTAGATAATCATTATTGCGTTTATCTTTGGCATGCACGTAGTCACCACGTAGATTTAAGTCGAGGTTTTCTATTAAGTTGAATTTAGCTTCTGCTTCTAAGCCTTTAAATGCAGCGGGTACAGCAGCAAATTGTGCAATGGGTAAGCCAGAGCCAACATCGATATTGCCAGTATCAAACAAGCCAATAAAGTTGCTAAAGCGTGTGTAATAAGCACCAACACTAAAGCTATTTTTGGCATCTTTCCAGCGTATTTGTGCATCAATGCCGTTTGATTTTTCTTTATCAAAATTGCTATTACCTACCTCAAATTGGCCGGTAGCCACGTGTGCGCCATTGGCATAAAGCTCAAAATAACTAGGTGCGCGCTCGTTATGCGATAAATTACTGGTGAACGACCAATTTTCATTTAGGCTATACAAACCGCCTAATGCAAAACTGTTGGGGTTAAAGCTATTGCTTTGCCCTACACCAAAAGTTGCGCTGTCTTTAGAATCGACATTGGTGTGACCTAAGCGGCCACCAAAAGTAATTTTATGTTTTTGTGTATCAGTGCCAAGTGGTAACTCTTCATAAATGTATATCGCTTTATTTTGCGTGTTTACGCTGGGTACAAACGCTTCTTCGCCTAGGGCTGCAAAATTGGTATTATTAAATTGGTATCCAATTACACCACTTAAATTGGCTATTGGGCTGTGACCCGCTTCAATGCTACCTTCCAAGCCGCGGTTTGTGAAGGTTGTGCCAACTTCCGTACCCTCTAGCTCTCTATGTTGGTAATCAGTGTGCGCCATGCGAAATTTAACGCGGTTAATCACGCTATTTAAGTCTTTAAATTCACTGGCTAAATCCCAGCGGTTGCTATTCATATCAATGGTTACTTCTTCTTCAGCCACCACGCCATATTTATTATCGAGTGTGGAATAAGATAAACCAATGTAACCGTTATCAAAAGTAAGTGAAGCCCCAAGTGCGCCACCATCGCCTTCTGATGCGCTATTAATAAGCTTGCCACGATTTTCTCTTGGTGTGCCGTCTGCTTCACTTTTACGGCGGCTGACAGCAAAACCTGAAATATCTAAATCATCTGTTTTACGTTTATATGCATCAGCATGAATCGCAAATTGCCCATTGCCCACATCTACCACTACTGCGCCATTACGTGTGCTGTCTGGCCCACCAAAGCGCGTTTCGGCACGGCCAATAATGCCCTCTACTTTTTCTGTAGGAATACGGTGATCAATTGCGTTGACTACGCCACCCACAGCACTGCCGCCATATAAAAGTGCGGCAGGGCCACGTACCACATCTATTTGTTCAATAATTAATGGATCAATACCTACAGCATGGTCAAAACTTAAACTAGATGCATCTAAAATACCGATACCGTTTTGCATAATTTTTACCCGCTCTGCATCTAAACCACGAATTACTGGGCGCGATGCATTTGGGCCAAATTGGGTGGCGGTAACACCTGGTATGCCATTAAGCGTTTCGCCCAATGTGCCTTCACGGCGTAAACTTAATTCTCTGCCATTAAGCACACTAACTGGCACAACTAGCTCATCAGAACTTACGCCGAGTGGGTTGCCTGTGACCGCAACTTTAGGTAAATTAATTTGCGCAGGCTCTGCTGCATCAGCATTTTGAATAAAAAGCGCACTGGTAATTAATATCAGCGGTTTCATTTTAAAACAATTTTTTTTAAATAATACGGGTGCCAATGCAGCGTGCATTGGCAGATTGTGAATCTGATTCATGATGTAAGCCTCGAAAATAACTGAATACGACAAAAAGCTAGCAACGAATTGCCAGCCAAATTAATTGTGTAATTTAAGCTATTTGAGGTGGTGCGCGGGCAGAGTAAGGCTGGTGACTAGTACTAAAAAAGAGGCTTGTTAAACTGATAGCAGCTATTGAAACACTGCTTTCAACGGCAAATACAAAGGCTTCACTTGCTAGGCCATCTGCAATACCAGCATGACTAATGCATTGTTCGCACTGATGATTAGGTGCGTTTTTATCTTGTTGGCCATGTTGCTGGGTATGTTGCGTTAAATCGGTAAAGTGGCTAATTTCGTGCGTAGCCACACCCATTTGCGTTAACGCAAACAAAATAACCAAGCCTAAATGAACCACAAACCGTTGCAACATGCGGCTAATGTTAGCAGAAAATAATGACAAAATTAAAACAATATTAAAAAAGGCCGCCATGGCGACCTTTAGTTTAACGTAGCTAATTCAATACGTAAAAGCTTAAGCGTAATTTGCGGCAGCAAAATCCCAATTAGCTAATGACGCTAAAAATACCTCTACAAACTTAGCGCGCGCATTGCGATAATCAATGTAATAAGCGTGTTCCCACACATCTATCGTTAACAAAGCTTTATCGCCAGTTGTTAATGGTGTGCCGGCTGCACCCATATTCACAATATCTACACTACCGTCCGCTTTTTTTACAAGCCATGTCCAACCAGAGCCAAAATTGCCAACGGCTGATGCTTGAAAAGCTTTTTTAAATTCGTCAAAGCTACCCCATTTTGCGTTAATAGCATCCGCTAAAGCACCATTAGGTGCGCCGCCGCCATTGGGCTTCATGCTGTGCCAAAAAAACGTGTGGTTTGAAACTTGCGCTGAGTTATTGTAAATACCAGCAGAAGATTTTTTGATGATTTCTTCTAAACTTAACTCTTCAAACTCTGTACCTTTAATTAAATTGTTTAAGTTGGTCACATAAGTTTGGTGATGTTTACCGTAGTGAAAATCCAAGGTTTCTTCTGAAATATGTGGTGCAAGCGCAGTTTTGACATAAGGTAATGCGGGTAGGGTGTGTTCCATGATTATTTTTCCTAACGTTAATAAATTTAGTGTTTTAGTTGCTGGTTTTAAAGACAGCGGATTTTAACTTGAGTTTGTTGCAAAACAACAATTACAGACTATTTTTTTTGGGCTTATTTTCAGCGCTGTTATCAATATTGTCTTGTATGATGCCTACTTTTTTAGCTCTCGGATGTGCGGTATCGTACACTTTAGCTAAATGTTGATAATCTAAATGGGTGTAAACCTGTGTGGTACTAATATTGGCATGGCCTAACATTTCTTGTACTGCGCGTAAATCGCCGCTACTTTGTAGCACATGTGTGGCAAAGCTATGGCGCAGCAAATGCGGGTGCACGGATGAGTTAATACCTTGTTTGATTGACCATTCTTTAATGCGATATTGAATGTTTCTAGCCGAAATACGCCTGCCCTGCAGCCCAATAAACACGGGCTTCGCAGCGGCATTGTTTTGAATATTTTTATCAACATGCTTTAATAGAATGGTTGTGCGTTTTTCTAGCCAAACTTTAATGGCGTTGCTGGCATGGCTGCCCATTGGCACAATACGCGTTTTGTTGCCTTTACCAGTAACCGTTACAGTGCCCTCGCTAAAATCTAGCGCGTCTAAATTAAGGTTTACCAGCTCGCTAAGGCGTAGGCCAGATGAGTAAAATAACTCTAATATAGCGTGGTCGCGCGCACTTAAAATATCATCATCACTAATATTAACAAGCTTTACTGCCTGTTCTATTGATAGGGCTTGCGGTAATTTTTTGGCCGATTTTGGTGCGCGTAAACCTATTACAGGGTTATTGCTAAAGCCATGACGTTGTACTAAAAAATCGAAAAAGCCACGCCAGCTAGACAGCATACGCGCAATACTTTTACCGCCTAAACCTTTGCTGTGCAGCATTGCTACAAAACGGCGAATATGCGTATTTTGCAGCTCGTTAAGTGCGGTTTTTTCGCTTAAATTAATTAATCGTGCAATATCTCTGGCGTAATTTTCTAAGGTGAGCGGGCTTAAGCCACGCTCAAAATTTAAAAAATCGAGATACTCTTTTAAATAGGTCACGTCTATTTAGGCCGCATTAAATTAGCTTCAATAAATTTATCTATTCTATTTCAACATAGCGCGATAAAGCTGCGCTAACGAGCTCGCCTATATTGCTTAAAAACGCAGTACCCATTTCTGGGTAAAAACGCTTTTTGTCATCACTAGCTAGTGCTAAAAAACCAAACACTGTTTGCTGACTTATATTTTTTTGGCAACATAAAGGAATAATCGCAAGCGTAGTCGCTGGTTCGATAAACCAATCTTCAGCCACAATAGCAATTGGCGCACCACAATAAGGTTGGTTTAGTGCGCTAATCCAAGTTTTAGCTTCATCTGCTACCTCGCTAAACACCAAATTGGCACGGTTTGATTCATTAAGCGGTTTTGCCCAAACTTTAAGGCAAGTATCACTTAATTCAAAAATCTCGGGTAAATGATGGCTTACCAATTGCTCTATGGCGTCAAAGTTTTTTGCTTTATGCAGGCTTAAGTTAACAACGTGAATTTTATTAGCAGTTACATCATTAACTTGCGCATTAACTACAAGCTCGGTATAGCGATCTTCTAGCGCACTAATTTTATCGCGCTGTGCTAATTGTTGGCGCTCTGCCAGCGAAATTGTGCCGCTGCCGTGCGGGCTAGGCAAATGTATATCTGCTAGCAATTGCGCATTTTGTTCAAAAAATTCTGGGTGATCTTTTAAATATTGCTTAACAGCGCTGACATCTATATTTGCATCAATTTCTACTTGCATTGCTTACCTCATTTTTATTAAATTTTAATAGATTAGCTTTTAGCTTGCTTATATCTCAATACAGCCTTCAAACACTATTTCGGCCGGGCCAGTCATTATCACTGTTTGATTATTGCCAGCCCATGCAATATTTAATTTGCCACCGCGTGCATGCACTAGCACGGGTGATTGCAACAGCCCAAGCACAATGCCGCTGACTACCGCTGCACAAGCGCCAGTACCGCAACTAAGTGTTTCGCCACTACCGCGCTCATACACGCGTAATTTAATTTCATGTGGGTTTAATACTTGCATAAAACCTGCATTTACGCGCTGCGCAAACCTTGTATGCGATTCAATTTGTGGGCCAAGTGTTGCTACATCTGCAGTATCGACATCATCAACCAACAAAACTGCATGCGGGTTACCCATCGATACAGCAGATATTTGAAGCGTTTGCTCAATTAAATCTAATGAATATTGGGTTTGGTAAGTGCTTGCAGTAAACGGTATATCTACAGGGTTAAATCTTGGTGCGCCCATATTTACGCTAACTTGATTATCTGTTTGTAAGTGCAATGCGATTACACCACCCGCCGTTTCTACTGTAATTTCATGCTTGTGTGTTAAGCCTTTTTCTACTACAAAACGCACAAAGCAACGTGCACCATTGCCACATTGTTCTACCTCAGTGCCATCAGCATTAAAAATGCGGTATTTAAAATCCACATCAGCTAAAGCGGTTTTTTCTACCATCAATAGTTGATCGCAACCCACGCCAAAAGTACGATTAGCGATTTTTTTGATTTGTTCAGATGAGAGTAAAACGGGCGCAGAATAGCCATCAACAATAACAAAATCGTTGCCAGCACCCTGCATTTTAGTGAAATTAAGTAACATAATTTTAAACTTTATAATTACGCTATTCTAGCAAACTTATTAGCCAAACCTAGCGATTATACTTAGAGCGAAGTGATTGATTCATGTGTATAATTTGTAATTCAACAGTGATTATCAATGTTCCTTTAGCCTTTAGTGAACGTTGACTTACTTTATTTTAAATTTTAAATTTCAAGGCGCAATATGAATGATTTTCTTTTTACTTCAGAATCTGTTTCTGAAGGTCACCCAGATAAACTCGCAGACCAAGTTTCAGACAGCATTTTAGATGCTATTTTGGAGCAAGACCCAACCGCACGCGTAGCCGCTGAAACATTAGCCAACACTGGTTTGGTAGTATTGGCTGGCGAAATTACCACCACTGCGAATGTAGATTACATAAAAGTCGCACGCGATTGCATTAAACGCATCGGTTACGACAATACCGAATACGGAATTGATTACAAAGGCTGCGCAGTTTTAGTGGCTTACGACAAGCAATCGCCAGATATTGCTCAAGGCGTAGATAACGCTAATGACGACCCACTAGACCAAGGTGCGGGCGACCAAGGCTTAATGTTTGGTTATGCTGTAAATGAAACACCACAATTGATGCCATTGCCAATTTGGCTGAGCCACCGCTTAATGGAGCGCCAAGCCGCATTACGTAAAGATGGCCGTCTGCCTTGGTTGCGTCCAGACGCTAAATCACAAGTCACCATACAATATGTAGATGGCAAGCCGTTTAAAATTGATACTGTGCTGGTTTCTACACAACATTCGCCAGACATTAGTTTAGAAGATATTCGCGAAGCAACCATTGAAGAAATTATTAAACCAATGTTGCCAAAAGAGCTTATAAAAGGTGATATTAAATACTTAGTTAACCCAACAGGCCGCTTTGTAGTTGGTGGCCCACAAGGCGATTGTGGTTTAACAGGCCGTAAAATTATTGTTGATACTTACGGCGGTGCTGCACCTCATGGTGGCGGTGCTTTCTCAGGTAAAGACCCTTCAAAAGTTGACCGTAGTGCAGCTTATGCCGGCCGTTATGTAGCCAAAAATATTGTAGCTGCTGGTTTGGCCGATAAATGTTTAGTGCAAGTGAGCTACGCCATTGGTGTTGCGCAACCAACTTCTGTAATGGTTGAAACTTATGGCACTGGCAAGGTATCGAACGAGGTATTAACGGCTTTAGTGCTAGAGCATTTTGACTTGCGCCCTAAAGGCATTGTAAAAATGTTAGATTTATTGCGTCCAATCTATACAAAAACGGCTGCTTATGGCCATTTTGGTCGTGATGAGCCTGAGTTTACTTGGGAAGCTACAGACAGAGCCGCCGCATTGAAGGCAGCAGCAGGCTTATAAGGTATTAAAGCAAAATGTAATAATCCTTAATGAAATCATAGCCTTGTTAAAAAATACTTTTGACAAAAGCCATGATTTCATTATAATTCTGTTTTTAGCAAATCATAACCGAGGAACGTTGCGAGGTTACGTAAGTTGTAATTAGACTTTAGTAAACCCTAGGCTCGGTTAGCAAGACAAATGTTTGATTAATTTGTTTTGTAACGGCGTTCACCTTATTTTAAACCGTGCCAGACACGGGAACTGGGTGAACAAAACGCCAAAAATGTTAATTACGCTGTTACTTTAATAGCTGTTAATTGAGTCTTTTTCTGCTTTTGTAACAAATTCCATTCCCTGCTGGTCACTAAAATTTCATTCTTTTTAGGATAATATAATGAATACTGTGACTGACATTAAAGACTACGTTGTAGCCGACATTAATCTAGCTGCTTTTGGCCGTAAAGAAATTGCCATTGCCGAGACAGAAATGCCTGGCTTAATGATGATTCGTGAAGAGTTTGCTATTGCGCAACCACTTAAAGGTGCGCGTATTACTGGCTCGCTACACATGACAATTCAAACCGCTGTGCTGATTGAAACGCTTAAAGATTTGGGCGCTGAAGTTCGCTGGGCGTCATGCAATATCTACTCAACACAAGACCACGCTGCTGCAGCCATTGCTGCTGGTGGCACAGCAGTTTTTGCAATTAAGGGTGAAACCTTAACTGAGTATTGGGATTACACGCACCGTATTTTTGAGTGGTTAGATGGCGGCTACAGCAATATGATTTTAGACGATGGCGGCGATGCAACATTGCTATTACATCTTGGCACGCGTGCTGAAAAAGATTTATCCGTGATTGCAAACCCTACCTCAGAAGAAGAAATCTGTTTATTTGATGCGATTAAAGCTAAATTAAAAGTAGATCCAACTTGGTACTCAGTACGTTTAGCTAGCATTATTGGTGTGACTGAAGAAACCACTACTGGCGTGCATCGTTTGTATCAAATGCATAAAGAAGGCAAATTAGCTTTCCCAGCAATTAACGTGAATGACTCTGTAACCAAATCAAAATTTGATAACTTATACGGTTGCCGCGAAAGTTTAGTGGATGCGATTAAACGCGCAACTGACGTGATGATTGCAGGTAAAGTGGCGGTGGTTGCTGGTTATGGCGATGTGGGCAAAGGTTCTGCACAAGCATTGCGTGCGCTATCTGCACAAGTTTGGGTGACAGAAGTTGACCCAATTTGCGCATTACAAGCAGCGATGGAAGGCTACCGCGTCGTCACGATGGATTATGCGGCTGAACATGCCGATATTTTTGTAACGGCTACTGGTAACTACCACGTGATTACGCATGATCATATGGCGAAAATGAAAGACCAAGCCATTGTGTGTAACATTGGTCACTTTGATAACGAAATTGATGTTGTTTCACTTGAAAAATATGAGTGGGATGAAATCAAACCACAAGTAGATCACGTGATTTTCCCAAATGGTAAAAAAATTATTTTATTGGCAAAAGGTCGTTTAGTTAACCTAGGTTGTGGTACTGGTCATCCAAGCTATGTAATGAGCTCAAGCTTTGCTAATCAAACCATTGCGCAAATTGAGTTGTTTACACGTCAGGCCGATTACCCAGTAGGCGTTTATGTATTGCCAAAACATCTAGATGAAAAAGTTGCTGTGTTGCAATTGAAAAAATTGAATGCACAATTAACGCGTCTAAGTGAAACACAAGCAGCGTATATTGGCGTATCGCAAGATGGTCCTTTCAAGCCAGACACATATCGCTATTAAGACTTTTATTAAATTAGAGGGAATAGACACATGAAATTACTCATTGGGTGGTTATTAAATGCACTGGCTTTATTAGGTGTAGCGTACTTTGTACCTGGTATTCATGTGTCTAGCTTTATGGCAGCTTTAATAGCTGCAGCAGTGATTGGCTTAGTTAATATGTTGATTAAGCCAATTTTACTAATACTGACATTGCCTGTAACGATTATTACACTGGGTTTATTTATATTTGTGATAAACGGGGTTTTGTTCTGGCTAGTAGGTAACTTTTTAGATGGGTTTGAGGTAAAAACCTTGATAGCTGGCATTATCGGTGCAATTGTCTACAGCATTATTTCGTGGATTTTAAGCGCAGTCGTCATTGATAAAAAGTAAAAGCAAAAAGATTAAATTAAACTCGAGCCAATATGATGAGCCATACCAATAACGAATATATTCCATTAAGTTTTGAGTTTTTTCCGCCAAAAACTGCAGATGGCATTGCCAACTTGCGTGAGACACGTGTGCAGCTTGCCCAATATAACCCAGAGTTTTTTTCGGTAACATTCGGTGCTGGCGGTTCTACAACAGATCGTACCAAAGATACTGTATTTGAAATTCAAGCAGAGGGCTACCAAGCGGCTCCGCACATCTCTTGTATTTCCTCAAGCAAAGAAGAAATACGTGAGCTACTGGCGGCTTATCAAGCTAAAGGTATAAATAGATTGGTTACCCTGCGTGGCGACGTGCCATCGGGTGAAGTAAGTGTGGGTGATTTTAAGTATGCCAATGAACTGGTTACATTCATTCGCCAAGAAACTGGTGACTGGTTTCACTTAGAGGTCGCAGCCTACCCAGAGTTTCACCCAGAAGCTACATCTGCGGCCAAAGATATGGCCAATTTCAAGCGCAAGGTTGAAGCAGGTGCTAATTCAGCTATTACGCAGTACTTTTATAATGCTGACGCCTATTTTAGGTTTGTAGATAGTTGTGTGGCAGATGGTATTACAGTGCCAATAGTGCCTGGTGTAATGCCAATTTACAATTTTACTCAGTTGGCGCGTTTTTCAGGCGTGTGTGGCGCAGAAATCCCGCGTTGGTTGCGCTTGCGCTTAGAAGCATACGCAGATGATTTGCCATCGCTGAGAGCTTTGGGTATTGATGTGGTTAGTAAATTATGTGAAGATTTACTGGCCTGGGGTGTGCCAAGTTTGCATTTTTATACATTAAATCAGGCAGGTATTATCTCAAACATTATTAACAACATTGGCATTAAAAAAGCCAATTAAGCCTAAGTTTAATAAAGCCTTAAATTATTCCGAGCTTAGTGAATGGTTAAGCCGCGCGGGTTAAACAAGGCGTCTTCTACAAATAGGTAATCTTTTTCACGGCCTTCGTTCCATAAGGCAATCATGGTAATCCAGCGCATTTCTTCAACCGTAATTTCTTGTTGTTTTAGTGCCATAGCGCGGTCTACAATTAAATCACGCTCCATGTCGTTAATGACATTAGCTTGCTGTAAAAACAACACAAAACTAATACTTTCTAGGTTTAGTTTTTTGCGTTCTATTTCTGAAAATATGCGAAAACCCGAATGTTGGTGTGAATAAGCTGCATTATTTTGGTGAAGCCTAGATTGCATTTCTTCATACCAATCAAAAGCGCCCAAAATATCATTTTGCTCAAAGCCTGCAGCCGATAGCTCTTGCTCCATCACGTCGTTATCTGGCAGCGCGTGGTTAGCAAAATAATTTTCAAACATGAAGACAAGTACTTCAAACATAATGGTATCTCCTCGCTCCCAATTAGGAATCTAATAAAACTTGGTGTATCAACAAGCTATAACAACCGTTGAAATTTTCCACCAGCTAAGGTCGTAATTCTGCCTTCTAGTTCCAGCACCATCAGCATGGCCGAAAGTGCCTCTGTAGTCAATCCGCTTAACGATTGTACTTTATCAAAATTAATGGCATCAAACCCCATACTATTCAACACTGTATTGGGTTCTAGCGCATCAGCTAAGTGCAAGTCCTGACTGCTTATTAGCCCACTTGGGCTAATGCTGGGCAGCAAATTTTTTAATTCTTCTAGAATATCTTGTACACTTTCGACTAATTTGGCACCTTGCTTAATAAGTTGGTGACAACCTTTAGCAACAGGTGAGTGAATAGACCCTGGAATTGCAAATACTTCCCGACCTTGTTCGGTGCTTAAACGGGCTGTAATTAATGAGCCGCTTTCCACATTAGCTTCTACCACTAAACAACCTAAACTTAAGCCGCTAATAAGCCGATTACGACGTGGAAAGTTTTGCGCTTTAGAAGGCGTGCCCAGTGGAAACTCAGAAATAATCAAGCCGCGCTCGGCAATTTTATGCGCTAATTCACGATGCCTCGCAGGGTAAACAATATCTAAACCTGTGCCCACTACTGCAATTGTTGCGCCGTTCGCTTTTAACGCACCTCTATGCGCCGCGCCATCTATTCCCAATGCCATGCCGCTTACCACGCATAAGCCATGGGTACATAAGCTATATGCAAAATCTTCAGCGTTTTTTTCACCTTGTGGTGTAGAGCTGCGGCTGCCTACCATGGCGATAGATGGATGATTAAGCCAATGTAAATGACCAATTGCGTATAGCAAGGCTGGTGGGTTTGGTATTTCTAATAGTGCTTTGGGGTAAGCTATATCTGCAAGTGTGACAATATGTGCATTTTCTTTTTGCAACCAATTTAGCGTTGGCGTAATCGCCGCAATATCTACGCCTTTTGAAATTTTTAATGCAATATCATCATCTACAATTTCACGCAGCTGGCTGTATTTTGCATTAAAAATGGCCTCTGGCGAGCCAAATTTAGCCAGTAACTGACAAACGCTAGCGTTACCTAAGCCTGGAGTTTGGTTAAGAGTAAGCCAAAGCGCGACATCGCTATTTGGGTTATCGACACTTGCAGTCATTAATAATTAAGGGGTGTGAACGGTATCTGCGGTATAAATCGCATCAGACGTGTTCATTATTAACGCATAAGAAACTCGATTAAAAGTTCTAAAGACCATCAATAAACCTACACGCTCATCTGGCAACTTTACTTGGCCTGGAGCTAGTACTAGTTTGGCTTGTAGCGGCGATTTCTTTTCAAAATTAACGATTTTCTTGCCATCTGGACCAGTTTTTACATCAAAATTAAGCTCTTTAAGATTTTTTTCTGCAGGAACAACTTTTGACGAATCTGCGGCTTTGAATTCAGGGTCTTTAATCACGCGGCCATAGCGACTAATCGCTAATACATGACCTTCTTCTAAGCCGTCATTCTTGCCGCGATTAATTGATACCACTGTATTTGGCCCACCTTCAGCCACGCCACCATAAATACGTATTATGCGCCCATTAATTTGCGCTTCTGGCGCGTGTGGCACAAAGCTACTTTTAAATTCATCTGGTGATACGATTAATCGATCTTTAGTGAAAATCTCTTCTTTAGCCCGCACAATATCGCCAGTGGCTGGGGCACCATAACGTGCAATATCCATATCGCCAAGGTAAATCGCCTCGGTGCCCAGTACTTCAGTGGTGTCTGGGTCGCGCAAAAGCTCACCTGGGCGATAAATGTTCCAGTGCAAGCCATCGCCATCTTTTATGTCGTTAACATAAACGCGGGTACCAGGGCTTAAAATTACGCGATTATCTTGGCCAGCAATAATGCGTGGTGCGCTATCTAGCTTGCCATTTTCTATTAATAAAGGCTGGCTTAAAAATGGGGTAATAATGTTGGGTGCAATAGTAAAAATAGCTTCTTTAGCTAGCGGCTCTTCGCGAATGCCAGGTTCTAGCGTTACTGTTTCATGTAACAAGCGCAATTGCGGGCTACCGCTGCTGGTGTCTAGCACCACTACATCGCCAGGGTAAATTAAATGAGGGTTTTTAATTTCAGCGCGGTTCATGCGCCATACTTTTGGCCATTGCCAAGGGTCTTTTAAGAACTTGCCAGATATGCCCCAAAGCGTATCGCCTTTTACTACTACATGGCGCTCTGGATGATTTTTTTGTAGCTGAATTTCATCTGCAAAACTATGTAAGCTTAAGCAGCTAAGTACAAGCAGCGTTATAATACGTTTATTCATTGCATGACCTCGGTCAAAATGGCGGCAAAATTAATGTAAGTTATCCGCGAAATTGCATTAAATTTATCATGTAATCCATTCAACAATCAAGCTTTTTTGCTAAATCGAGGCTTTTGCGATTGATGATTGTTGATATAAGACAACACTTTACTATTTTTGTAGTTAATTTATACAAATGGCAAAACTGACAATACTGAATTACCCAGACCCACGTTTGCACACGCTGGCCAAACCTGTCAAAGAGGTAAATGACGATATTCGCAAGCTAATTGCA
>JANMNC010000002.1:0-2164 GCA_031373695.1 Methylotenera sp.
TCAAAAATTAAGCCATATTATGCTAATGCAAGCTTTGCCTGCAGTGGTTGAAGCCGATTATGCTAGCTTTTCACAAGCCATTTACCAGTTACAACAAGCAACAGGTGGTTATTTTTCACCCGCGCAGGGCGGCTTATTTAATAGTAAAAGTGTGGCTAAAGTGCTACATTTTTTGTATCAAAACCAAGTATTTTGCGCTGGCCAAAGCTCTTGGGGGCCGACAGGTTTTGCGGTATTTGAGAGTGAAACTAGCGCGAGCAACATGCTATTGGTGTTACAAAGCGAGTTTAAGCACTTAAACAATATTAGCTTTGAAATAGTCTGTGCTAAAAACCACGGCACGCACATCCAAACATATAATTAATAGTTAAAAGTCTTGCTCAATAATCGGTTGTAAATTACTACGCGTTACATTTTCGCCCTCGTTAGGGTTACTAATAATATGTGGCGTGATCAGTAAAATTAACTCTCGTTTGCTTTTTTCATCCACTTTGCGTTTAAATAAATTACCCAATACAGGAATATCCCCAAGTACTGGTACTTTTTGCTCTACTTCGCTGTTGCTATTATCAATCAGCCCGCCAATTGCAATAGTTAACCCGTCTTTGGCAACCACCGTCCCTTGAATATTAGAGGTTTGCACCGAATCAAGATTAAAAGTTTGCACAGTAACTCCAACAGGTATAGAGATGGTGCTTGAGTTTTTAAGTACGGAAGATGAATCTTGCTGAATGAGTAAGGTTACTGTTTTGTCTGCATTAATTTTGGGCATTATTTGTAAAGTATTGCCAACATTTCTCACTTCAGTGACTGGGATAATGGCAGGTGCGCCAACACTAATGCCGTTGGAAGCGCCTGCTACTGCATCAAAGCCTGTGGTGATAACTTGCTCTGAGCCCACAAACACACGTGCAGGCTTGTTGTTGGTAGCTAGTAAAATTGGTGAGCTTAATGTTTTGATTTTACTATCTTCTTTTAGTAACTGTATGCGTGCACGAATTTTGTCATTCATAAATTGATAGACAAAAGTACCGCCTTCTAGCGCAAAATTACCCAAACCCAAAATATTGCTTACCCCAGCAGATGTTGCTGACAATGGGTTTCTATCTTGGCCTGAAGGAGGTCCTGTTACAGCTTTGCTGCTTGGCACATAATCTAAATCAAACGACTGTCTGTAACTGTCACCAATTTCTAAAGATAGTATTTTCATTTCTAGCAAAACTTGTGGAGTTGGTTTATCCATTTCTTTAATAAGTTGTGCAATATCTTTAACCGCAAGCGTGTCACTGGTTCTTACAATTATTAAGTTATGCTCACGATTGACTGTGATGTAAATAGGTTGTTCGGATTGCGAAAATCCCTTTAATGCTTCTGTAGATAATGAGTTTTCGTTGCCATTTTCGGCCATTTTGGCATCTAGCTTAGCCAATTTTTCAGACGATAATTTTTCTGTAAACGCGATTGTTCCTGAGTTCTGGTTATCTATGCCACCGCCGCCGCCTCGATTATTGTTTTGTTGGCGGTTAGAGCCTCTGGCTGTGTTTAAAGCCGATGTATTGCCACCCACGTTTCGTGTTGTGGCCGATACGGCACCTGCCGCGCCAAAGGTGCCCATGGTTGTATCATCTTCAACCCCCAGCGTTAAACTGACGCGGTTGCCATAAATGTCTCTGATAGCTGTTGCCACAATGACAGGGTTGGGATGCAGAATATTAAACACTTTAATAATATCATCACGGTAAATGACTAAATCCCCTTGGTATTCCACTGTAGTCATTACTCGGTACGTTGCGTTTGTTTTATCTTGGCGATACCATAAGCCAGCCGTTTTACAAACCATCTCTAACGCATCTTTAACTGAAACTTCTTGTAAGAAAATTGAAATTTCTTTTTTGCTCGCGGCCTCAGTCGCCACAATATTTACGTTAGAAATATCAGATAGTGCTCTTATCACATCACCCATTTTAGTTTGTCTGAAATCTAGCTTGCCAATCATGGCATTTTCTTTGGTGACAACATATTTTGTTTTTTTAACGTTGGTATTAGGCTTTTCAATAGTTGCGGTTGATGCGTTAGGTACCAGCGATTCATTCCCCAAAAGAGATTCTTTTAAGGCTGGGTGCTCGTCAGCTGCTAATGCCAATAATGGCAATGCCTATTATAG
>JANMNC010000010.1:0-10655 GCA_031373695.1 Methylotenera sp.
CCATTGGCAAACACCGCATAACCACTGGCCATGCCCCATGGCGTTGTAGCACCCGCACCCAGCGCCATGGTTAAATAAGCTGGGTGATCTTTACGAGAAAAGCCAAACTTGGTGATGTAATCTTGCGCATAACGCGTACCAATTTTTTGCAATAAGCGAATCGAAACCATATTTTTAGATTTGGTTAATGCAGTACGAACCCTTATTGGGCCAGAATATTTGCCGTCAAAGTTTTTAGGCTCCCAAGCTTTGTCACTGCCCACTTCTCCTGCCGACATTGATAATGGCGCATCGTCAATAATAGTGGCGGGTGTTATGCCTTTTTCTAGCGCGGCCGAGTACACAAAAGGCTTAAAGCTAGAGCCAGGCTGCCGCCAAGCTTGGGTTACGTGGTTAAATTTACTTTTATTAAAATCAAAACCACCTACCAAGGCCGTAATGGCGCCATTTTCAGGGTCAAGTGCTATAAGTGCCGCCTCAACTTGTGGCAACTGCACAATATGCCATTGGCTTTGACTTTTAATAATTCGTACAATAGAGCCAGGTTTAATTTTGTGGTTTTTTGCGTCTTTATCCGCTAAGTTTTTTTGTAATAAACTTAAACCAGCACCACTAATTTCTAAACTTTCGCCTTTTTTAGTAAATACTTTAACTAGCTTTGCAGAAACCTCGGTCACAATAGCTGGAACAAAGCCGTTGTATTCTTCAATATCGTCCAGCGCAATTTTCAACCCTTCTTCTGTATCAGCAGATTTAAGTTGTGTTAAATCAATATTTTTCTCTGGTCTTTGATAGCCTTGGCGCCGTTGGTATTCTAAAATACCTTGTAAAACAGCACTATTAGCGGCCTCTTGATTAGATTTTTTAATAGTGGTGTAAACCTTTAATCCACTGCTGTAGATATCGTCTTCATAACGCTCGTACAAGGTTTGGCGCACAATCTCAGCCACATAATCAGCGGCTAAATCACGCGCTTGTTTAGATGTTTTAAATTTTAATGGCTGTTGCATCGCCTCGTTAAGTTTGGCTTCGTCTATAAACCCAAAGCGATGCATATCACGCAACACTTCATGTTGCCTATCAGTGGCGCGTTTAGGGTTAATAAATGGGTTATAGCCAGAAGGCGCTTTTGGCAAGCCTGCCAATAGTGCAGATTCAGCCAACGTGAGTTTGGACAACGGTTTGCCAAAATACACTTGTGAGGCAGCTGCAAACCCATAAGAGCGCTGCCCTAAATAAATTTGATTGAGATATAACTCTAAAATTTGGTCTTTGCTTAGCGCTTTTTCTATTTTAATCGCTAATAAAGATTCTTTAATTTTGGTAAAAATAGTGCGCTTGCCACCTGGAGTGCTAAAAAAGTTTTTAGCGACTTGCATGGTAATGGTGCTGGCACCTTCGTGACTTTTGCCAGTTACGTTGTTTTTAATAGCCCGTAAAACACCTTTGGTATCAATGCCGCCATGCTGATAAAAACGCCTGTCTTCAATGGCGAGCACTGCATCTTTAAGGTTTTTTGGCACTTTGTCGATGCTTACAAACGCGCGGCGCTCTTCGCCAAACTCGCTAATTAAAAAGCCGTCGGCAGAATAAACGCGCAGTGGTAGCTTGGGGCGGTAATCTGTAAGCGCCTCTAGCGAGGGCAAAGTAGGGTAAATAAGCGTAACCGCCAAAGCGGCCATTGCTGTTAGGGTAAGGCTACCAACAACAATAAACAGTATTAAAAAATGCCACCATTTTTTAGGAGCCATGTTTTTTGAAATCATAAAAGTACATTAACGAATTGAATCATTACCAATTAAATCATTGGTCATAGTATATAAGCTAATGAGAATTAACCAAAACCCAGATGTTAAATTTGATGAAATACTATTGCAGGCCAACTTGTGTTAAAAATGACACAGCGATTATAAATGCACTGACATAAGCCAACTAAAATAAAAATATGCTTTACAGGGGTTAAACTTGTTGCTAGGATTTAATGTAATTTATCACTATTGTGCGTAACCCATGAATATAGAAAGAGAATTTTAATTTGAAATTCGACTTTTTCAACGAAGGTACTCCTCCACTCATCGGGGTGGACATCAGTACTTCGGCCGTTAAAATGGTAGAACTATCCTCTACAGGCAAGGATTCTTATCGCCTAGAGTCTTATTCAATTGCAGCTATTCCTAAAGATGCGATTGTAGATGGCAATATTTCTGGCTTAGAGCAGGTTTCAGATGCAGTTAAGCTGGCTTGGAAGCTATTAGGCTCTCGCGAGAAGCGTGTTGCATTGGCTTTGCCAGCGGCAGCGGTTATTACTAAAAAAGTGATGATGTCTGCCGATTTGCGTGAAGAAGACATGGAGTCACAAGTAGAAGCTGAGGCGAATCAGTACATTCCATTTCCTTTAGAAGAAGTGAATATTGATTTTCAAGTTATAGGCCCTGCACCTAATAGCCCAGACGAAGTTGAAGTGCTAATTGCTGCAGCAAGAAAAGAAAAAATTGAAGACCGTGTAGCGGCAGCCGAAGATGCTGGCTTAAAAGTTACGGTAATGGATGTAGATACTTATGCCACAGAGGCGGCCCATACTTTGGTGGCTAATCAGCTGCCTAACAAAGGCAAAGATCAAACCGTGATGATTGTAGATATTGGCGCAGGCATGATGCACATTAATGTGTTGCACGATAACAAATCAGTATATGTGCGCGAGCAAGCTTTTGGCGGCACGCAATTAACGCAAGAAATTCAGCGTAGATTTGGACTTTCGGTTGAAGAAGCAGAAATTGCAAAACGTAAAGGTGGCTTGCCCGAGAGCTACGAAAACGAAGTGTTACAGCCTTTTATGCAGTCGCTATCGACTGAGGTTGCTAGGGCGCTACAATTTTTTACCAGCTCTACGCAATATAATCGAGTAGATCATATTGTGCTAGCCGGTGGTTGCGCAGCTATCCCTGTGATTGATGTAATGGTGCAAGATAGAACGCAAGTCAATACCGTTGTTGCAAACCCTTTTCAAGGCATGTCGCTTGCAACTAAAGTTAAACAGCAACAAGCAGCAATTGATGCACCTGCCTTACTAATTGCCTGCGGCCTAGCAATGCGGGGGTTAAGCTAATATGTTACGTATTAATTTACTACCTCATCGCCAAATTAAACGTGCAGAACGCCAACGTCAATTTGGATTAATGGGTTTAATGGCTGCAGTGGTGGCTGGGGCAATAGTGTTTACTGGATGGCAGTTTTTAAGTATTAAAAAAGAATCACAAATTGAAAGAAACGGTCGCTTAGAACAGGCGATTAGCAAATTAGATAAAGAAATCGCTGATATTAAAGATTTAAAAGATCAAATTAATAATGTGTTAGAACGTAAACAAATTGTTGAAAACTTGCAAACAAATCGCAGTCAATCAGTGGTGATATTAGATGAATTAACACGCCAACTACCAGAAGGCTTGTATTTAAAAAGTATTAAGCAACAGGGCAACTCAATTACGCTTGAAGGCGTAGCAGATACTAATGCGCGAGTGGCTACCTTAGTGCGCAATTTAAGTGTATCTAATTGGATGGAATCACCTATTTTAATTGAAATTAAAGCAATTACTATTAATGGTATTAAGCAAAATGATTTCACTATGAATGTTAGTTTGAAAGTACAAAAAGCCGAAGAAGCACCTAATAAAAATAAAATTAAGGGTACTTAAAAACATGAAAAAGGCACTTACAACATGAAATTAGATGACTTTAACAATATAGATTTTAAAAACGCGGGTAGCTTACCAATGCCCGTTAAGCTTGTTTTGCTAAGTTTTGTAGCTGTTATTTTAATTGGTCTAGGTTATTGGTTTTTATGGAGCCCACAAATTGATGAGTTTGATCAGGCCAAAGCTAAAGAAGACGAGTTGAGACAGGTATTTACACAAAAAAAAGGCCAAGCAATTAAAATTGAAGCCTACAAACAACAAATGATTGATATTGAAAAAACATTTGGTGCTTTGTTGAAACAACTGCCAGATAAATCGCAAATGGATGGGTTACTTACAGACATCAACCAAGCAGGACTTGGGCGCGGCTTAGAGTTTGAATTATTTAAACCAGGCCAAGAGGCTGTGGCAGATTTTTATGCTGAAATGCCTATTCAACTAAGAATTAAGGGTAGTTATCACGATGTTGGTGCGTTTGCTACCGATATTTCTAAATTATCTAGGATTGTGACTTTGAACGATTTATCTATAACACCTTTAAATAAAGACACAAAAGACAGTGTTTTGGTGCTTGAAGCGGTAGCTAAAACTTATCGTTACTTAGATTCGTCTGAGCTGGCGGCTAAAAAAGTGGCCGAAAAGAAGGTTCAATAAATGATAAATTTTAATTTACTTTTTAAAACAAATGTCTTTTTAAAATTAGCTACTGTTGGCATATTAACTTGTTTATTGGCGGCTTGCAGTGGTGATGACGGAGATGATTTAGATCAATTTATGGCAAGTGCTGCCAATGATATGAGTAAAAGCGTAGAGCCGTTGCCAGAGGTGTTACCTTATGCGCCACTGCAATACAACGCAGATGGCACGTTAACAGACCCTTTCAGAGCGCGCAAAGCCGCCAGCAAATCGGGCGCATTGCAACCTAATACTAATCGCGCTAAAGAAGCTCTTGAAGCTTATCCACTTGAAAGCTTGAAATATGTGGGATCAATGAGTAAAAGTAAACTTACTTACGCATTAGTGAAAACGCCAGATAACACCATACAGCAAATAAAAGCTGGTAACTATATGGGCCCTAATTTTGGCTTGGTGACAGCCATTAACGACACTGAAATATCGCTAAAAGAAATTGTGCAAGACGACCTAACTGGTGATTGGGTTGAACGAAACGCTAGTATTAACTTGCAAGAATAACGGATGGGAATGAACATGGTTAAAATGACGATAAAAATATTTGCAGCGATCTTACTGACTACGGCAGGCTTAATAGGCAGTGCTTTTGCGGCACAAGAAGAAGGCTTACTCACCAATAAAATCGAAAATATCGATTTTTCTGCACAATCTGGTGGCCGTGTCAGCATCCGTATTCAAATGAAAGAAGCATTAACCAATCCACCAGCAGGTTTTACGTTAAATAGCCCAGCAAGAATTGCATTAGACTTTCCAAACACGGCTAATGGTTTAGGTAAAAACAATATTACCAATGAGCAAGGTGCGCTAAAAGGGGTTTCGTTGGCGCAAGCCAAAGACCGTACGCGCATGGTGATAAATTTAACTAAAAACGTGGGTTACAACACCGTTTTAAATGGTAAAGATGTCATTATTACTTTACAGGGTAATGAGGCGGCTGCAGGCAATGCAACAACAGAAACTCGCTTTGCAGAATCACGTGTATCAAATCAAGAGCATGCCATTACTAATGTTGATTTTGTACGTGGTAAAAACGGCGAAGGCCGCATTATGATTGATTTATCAGACGCTAACTCAGGTATCAACATAAAGCAAAAAGGTAAATTAATTATTGTAGATTTTGTAAATACTGATGTACCTACAGAATTGCAGCGTAGGCTTAATGTGGTTAACTTTAACACGCCAGTATTGTATGTAGACACAATGAAACAAGGCAAAAATGGCCGCATGGTTATTGAGCCAAAAGGTAACTGGGAGCAATCTGCCTATCAAGCTGATAAAAAATTCATTATTGATGTACGTCAAGTAGTTGAAGACCCTAACAAACTAGTGCGCGGTACTAAGCCTGGATATGCTGGTGAAAAGTTATCACTTAATTTTCAAAATATTGAGGTGCGTTCTGTATTGCAGGTAATTGCAGATTTTACAGGCCTAAATATTATTACAAGCGATACGGTTACAGGCAATTTAACGCTCAGACTTAAAGACGTGCCGTGGGATCAAGCCCTGGACATTATTATGCAAAATAAAGGTCTTACAATGCGTAAAACAGGCAACGTAATTACTGTTGCCCCAGCTGAAGAAGTAACAGCCAAAGAAAAAGCACAGTTAGAAGCACTTAACGCCATAGAAGATTTAGAACCATTACGCACAGAAGTATTTACCCTTAAGTATCAAAAAGCAGAATCATTTAAAAATATATTAACTGGTAGTGGTGATGCTGGCGGCGGCAGTGGCCAAAATAAAAGCATACTTTCAAAACGTGGTAGTGCGGTGTGGGATCCACGAACCAATACACTATTTATTCAAGATACGGCAAAAAAACTTGAAGAAATTCAAGGCATTATCAATAAGACGGATATTGCAGTTAAGCAAGTAATGATTGAATCACGTTTAGTGCTAGCTGATGAGAAGTTTGGCAAAAGCTTAGGTGCAAGATTTGGTGTACAAAAAGCAGGGCGCTTTGGGAACAACGACCTAAGTATTGGTGGTACATTAAATAATACAGGTGCAGCAACAGGCTCAAGCAACACTACTGGCGCCATTGCTAATACAGGTGGTTTAAACTCTAACTTACCAGTTGCAAATGCATTTGGTAGTGTTGCATTTAGTTTGTTTAGATTACCAGCAGGCTTATTACTTAATTTAGAGCTTACTGCACTAGAAACTGACCAGCGTGGCAAAATTGTATCTAGTCCACGGGTTACTACTGCAAACCAGCAAAAAGCAAAAATTGCATCTGGTACAGAGATTCCTTACCTGCAAGCTTCTAGTAGTGGTGCTACAAACGTATCTTTTAAAGAGGCTGTTTTAAGCCTAGAAGTAACACCACAAATTACACCAGATGACAAAATAATTATGGATTTAGAGGTTAAAAAAGAAAAAGTTGGCGTAGTATTTTTTGGGGTACCATCAATTGATACGCAGCGCGTGAATACACAAGTTTTAGTTGCTAATGGTGAAACCGCTGTATTGGGTGGCATCTACGAAGAAACCGAACGTAATGATGTAGATAAAGTGCCATTCTTTGGTGACTTGCCGATTATTGGCAATGCATTTAAACGTAGAACCAAACAGCAAGATAAAACAGAGCTACTAATATTTATTACGCCAAAAATTATGGATGAAAGTTTAAGCTTAAGATAATTAAATAGTTAGTTTTATCAGTCAAACCTGACAGAACGCACGCTTTACCTTAAAATGCTTATCATTAGTTTGATAGGCATTTTTTTATTGTGGATACAAACCTTAATAATATTTTTTTTATAGGCTTAATGGGCGCTGGTAAAACGACCATTGGCAAGTTATTGGCTAAGCACCTAAGCAAAGATTTTTACGATACGGATGTAGAAATAGAAAAACGTACTGGTGTAAAAATACCCGTTATTTTTGACTTAGAGGGTGAGGCGGGTTTTCGCAGACGCGAAACAGCTGTAATACAAGAGCTGACTCAACTCAGTAATATTGTGATGGCGACTGGCGGCGGCGCAGTAATTGCTGATGAAAATCAACAGTTGTTAAAAGCCAATGGAACCGTTATTTATTTGCGCGCCAATGTAAACGAGTTATGGCACAGAACGCGCAACGACAAGCACAGGCCATTATTGCAAAACGTGGATATTCACGCAAAATTAGAGCAGTTATACGCTGAGCGTAATCCAATTTATACACAAACTGCAACGCATATAGTTGATACAGGCAATCAACCAGTAAGCACAATCATTGCTAAAATTGAAGCCCTTATTAAAACACATGCCTGAAATTAATCAGCCATAAAAACTTACATAAACATAAAATTTAAATAGTATGCAAACATTACAAGTATCGCTCGACAGCCGCTCATACCCTATACATATTGGCGCAGGTTTAATTAATCAAGCGCATTTAATATTGCCACACTTAAAGCGTAAAAATGTCGCCATTGTAACCAATACCACTGTTGCGCCGCTTTATTTAAAAAAGTTAGCTCAGCCTCTGCGCGATGCTGGCGTAAGTGTTCTAGAAATAATTTTGCCAGATGGCGAAGCCTATAAAAATACCGAAACACTTAATTTAATTTACGATGCATTATTAAAAAATCGCTGCGAGCGCAGCACCACATTAATCGCCTTGGGTGGTGGTGTAATTGGCGATTTAACTGGATACGCAGCGGCAACCTATTTGCGTGGCGTGCCATTTATCCAAGTACCTACCACATTGTTATCTCAGGTAGATTCTAGCGTAGGCGGCAAAACTGGCATTAATCATCCGCTAGGCAAAAATATGATTGGTGCGTTTTACCAGCCCAAATTAGTACTGGCAGATATTGATACCTTGCAAACCTTGCCCAAGCGTGAGCTTTCTGCAGGTGCTGCAGAGGTGATTAAATATGGGTTAATTCGTGATGCTGATTTTTTTAATTGGTTAGAAATTAATATAAGCAAATTAATGGCACTAGAAGAAGCGGTAATTAGTTATGCTATTTATCGATCATGCAAAAATAAAGCTGAAGTAGTAGCAGCGGATGAGCACGAAACGGGCGAGCGGGCACTGCTAAATTTAGGTCACACATTTGGCCACGCCATAGAAAACGCAATGGGTTACGGCGTATGGCTGCATGGTGAGGCAGTTGCAGCAGGCACCATGCTGGCAGCAGATTTATCGCAGCGTATCGGCTGGTTAAAAGCTGATGAATTAGCCCGAATACATGCTCTGCTAACCGCATCCAGCTTGCCTCTCAAGGCACCTAATTTAGGTGTAGATAAATATTTAGATTTAATGGCAAACGATAAAAAAGTAGAAAACGGCAAAATTAGGCTAGTGTTGCAGCAAGGTATTGGCAAAGCTGTCATTACCAGTGATTACGATGTGGCAAAATTAAAAGAAACTTTAAACCTAGCATGCTAAATTTGTTTCGCATTTCATTAACAAAAAAATTCTGGCTTCTATCATAATCAATATCTTATGAACACTCTTGCCGTTTACGCCGCTAATCCCGAAACGACTCTTGGCCGCCGTTTTGACGAGCCTGCCAGTCAACTCATTAATGGGGTAAATGTTCGCAACGCCTTTCAGCGCGATCGTGATCGCATTATTCACTCTACCGCATTTCGTCGCCTAGAATACAAAACTCAAGTATTTGTTAATCACGAAGGTGATTTATTTCGCACACGCTTAACGCATAGCCTGGAGGTTGCCCAATTAGCTCGCGGTATTGCGCGCACACTTAATTTGCATGAAGACCTAACAGAAGCCATAGCGTTGGCGCACGATTTGGGCCACACACCGTTTGGTCACGCTGGGCAAGATGCACTAAACGCTTGCATGAAAGATTACGGCGGTTTTGAGCATAATTTACAATCTTTGCGCGTGGTCGATAAATTAGAACTTCGTTATGCCGAATTCGATGGCTTAAACTGCACTTTTGAGCTGCGAGAAGGCATACTTAAACATTGCTCCATTAAAAACGCCCAACAGTTAGGCGATGTAGGTCAGCGCTTTATCGATAAAACCAACCCCAGCTTAGAAGCACAACTAACCAACTTTGCTGATGAAATAGCCTACAACAACCACGACATTGACGATGGTTTACGCTCAGGTTTAATTAATATCGAGCAACTGAAAAGCGAAGAGCTATTTGCCTCTCAGCTAGAAATTGTGCAAGCTAAATATCCTAAACTAGAGCAGCGCAGGCTTATTCACGAAACTATTCGCCGCATGATTAATATTTTAGTAGTTGATCTATGCCAAACCAGCGCACAGAATATTGCAGCCTTAAACCCACAAACCATTCAAGATATTCGCCAAGCACCTTATTTAATAAGTTTTAGCGCCAATGTCACTAAGCAAAATCTTGCCTTAAAACAATTTTTGCGCAAAAATTTATATCACCACTATAAAGTCAACCGCATGAGCGCCAAAGCCATGCGTATTATTCGCGAGCTATTTGAGGTGTTTTTTGACGACATCACTCTAATGCCGACAGAACATCAAGTGAACGCACAAATAGACAAACCACGTGCGGTAGCCGATTACATAGCAGGCATGACCGATAGATTTGCCATACGCGAGCACCGCAGGCTGTTTGCGGTAGAAGAGTATTTGTAGATTCACTGTCATCAAATGCTTTTTTTGTTCTTTCATTCCTTATTTTTGTCATTGCGGGCTTGTCCCGCAATCTCGTGAAAATTAGCAGATGAGTTATTACATTTATATGATGACCAACAAGCCTAACGGTGTTTTATATGTTGGCGTAACCAATAATTTAATTCGACGCGTATATGAACATAGAAATCATTTAGTTAAAGGATTTACCGCTAAATATAATCTTGATATGTTAGTGTGCTATGAGCAAACAGACGATGTGAATGGCGCAATTGCAAGAGAAAAACAGCTTAAAAATTGGCATAGGCAATGGAAAATTGATTTGATTGTGAAAATGAATCCGACTTGACAAGACTTGTACGAATCAGTTGTGGGCTAAATTTTATGTCATTGCGAGCTTATTTAGCTGTCATTGCGGGTTTATTTAACTGTCATTGCGGGCTTGACCCGCAATCTCGTCAACAACCAAAAGACCCTGAATCAAGTTCAGGGTGACAGTGAATCAAATTTAGCAAGACAGTACCACACTGTTGCACATATACAACACCCACTTAAAACTGTGTCGTAAACACACAAAACACTTGCCCGTAAAAGGCTATCTTTGGCATACTCTTAATACCTTCTTAGTAAATAAATGTAAATTAGTTTATGTTTGATGTCTGGGAGAGTTCGCGAACTTTCTCGTTCTTG